>CAZBVD010000159.1:0-4677 GCA_964495235.1 uncultured Dysgonomonadaceae bacterium
ATAGGCGGTTGACACATAGATCCCGCTTCTTGCAAATGATGTAGTAAGCAATAAAAGAGCTGATATACAACTCTCATTTATTGGTTACTGCATTTTTTTGTCTTTTAAAATTAAATATAGATATATTATGGCTACCAAAAAAAGTACTAAAAAAGAAAAAGAAATTCCAGTAGAAGAAAAATTACGCACTTTGTACAAATTGCAAATGTATCTTTCTGAAATTGACTCAATCAAAACCCTACGTGGAGAATTGCCTTTAGAGGTTGCTGATCTAGATGATGAAATAGCTGGTTTAGGAACACGCATTAGCAAATTTGAATTAGATTCTAAAGAAATAGCATCTAATATAACAGAGCAAAAAATTAAGATTGAAACAAGCCAAGCTAAAATAGAAAGATATAATACTCAGCTTGAAAATGTGCGCAACAACAAAGAATTTGATCACCTAACAAAAGAGGTAGAGTATGAAACTCTTGAGATTGAGTTGGCTGAGAAGAGAATGCGCGAATTTGGTGAAAAGAAAAAAGATTTGGCTAAATTGATTCAAGATGCCAACGATCAATTGAAAGAAAAGAAGCTTGACTTAGAGCATAAGCAGAAAGAGCTTGACGATATTGTTTCTGAAACTAAAGCTAAAGAAGAGAAGATAAGAGATAAGGCCAAAAAAACAGAAGCATCTATCGAACCTCGCTTAGTTACTGCATTCAGACGTATTCGTAAAAATGCACGTAATGGTTTAGGCGTTGTTCCCATTCAGCGTGGTGCTTGTGGAGGTTGTTTCAATAAAATACCACCACAAAGACAGATGGATATAAAGATGGGTAAAAAAATAATTGTGTGTGAATATTGTGGTAGGATTATGATTGATCCTGAAATTGCTGGAATAAAAGAATAAGCCACTTTTTCATTCCGATATATCATTATAATAAAGGATGCTTCAATCAATGGGGCATCCTTTATTTTTTAATAAGCTGATATCTTTGTGGTTCTTATCTTTCTGGTTTTTGAATATGTTGTTTAATACAATGGTGTAGAAAAGGTATTATAACATTGAGTAATGGGTGTAATAGAGTAGTGTTTTTAATACTGATGCTCTCTCTCTCTCTCTCTGTTTTAACTCACTCCCTGTTCCTGCATCAACAAGTTAAGCGCTTCATCAAATGATCCTGCAGCTATTATCTTCTGCGAATTAACGAAGAATATCTCATCAGCATTCTCTATTGTATTGAGGCGATGAGCAATAATAACTTTGGTTGTAGAATTGGGTAGATTCTTGAGAATTATTTCCAACTGTTTTTCAGTTACAGTATCTATATTAGCTGTTGCTTCATCAAGAATGAGCAGTTCGGGTTTTCGCAATATAGCTCTCATAAAAGCAATAATCTGTTTTTGTCCCAAGCTTATTGTATCGCCACTCATTTCTATTTGTGTTTCCAAGCCTTTGTCAAACGAATTGAGCAAATTAAAAAGTTGTGCATCGCTAAGTGCACTCTCAAGCTGATTGTTAGTAAGTGCTCCACACTCATTGTTTCCATAGAGTATGTTTTCTCGCACGGTGCCAGTAAATAGTATGGGATCTTGCAGTATAAATCCAATTTTAGATGCTCTTTCGCAAGCTGTATATGATCGTATGTCTTTGCCGTTTAGTAGTATTGTTCCTTTCGTTACATCATAGAGTCTACTAATTAACGAAGCAGTTGTTGTTTTTCCTCCACCTGTGGGCCCTACAAAAGCATATGTTTTGCCTTCTTCCAATTCAAAGTTTATGTTTTTAAGCACCTCTTTTCCATCGGGATAAGCAAATGACACATTCTCAAATTGTATGACTGCTGACTTGTGAGTAGTTTCTTCAAATTCGATAACAGGGAGATTGCTTCTGCGTGAAAGCAGGTGTGATATTCTATCCCATGCAGCGAGTGTTAATTGAAAACTGGCCCAAAGGCTTGCTATTTGTCTAAGAGGGTTGTAGAAATTAGAAACATAGGCAATGAAGCTTATTAGCAAGCCCACAGTAAAGCGTTCTTGCATTATGAGCCATATACCCAATGTTAGCACTATAAGTTGCCCAATGTTTGATGCAAAGGTGTAGATAGGGCTCATTAGGCTGTTGGCTATTCCGGCACGAACAGATTTTTTATAATTCTCGTGTGTTGCCTCACCAAGCCGTTTCCTAAAATAATCGCGCCTATTAAACGCTACTATTACTTTGAAGTTGGCCAGGCCTTCTTGTATTTCGGCAGAAAGATTACCAATACTTTTAAGTGTGGCCTTGTTTTTTCTTCTAATCCATGGAGATATACTAATGGTGAAAATTAATAATAGCAGGGTAGGGGAAAGTGTAGCCAATCCTAAAGACATATTTATTGACAAAAGAAATATACCCGCGCCAAACATCATAATGAGACTTCTTATAAATTGCATTAGCGAGTGTGAGAAAAACTCGTTTAAATTATCTGTATCGTTATTGATGCGCGATATAAGGTCGCCTGCTTTGTTTTGATTGAAGAAATCGAGCGGAAGCTCTTGCAGTTTCTCAAACACATCATTGCGAAGGCGAAAGAGCAATCGTTGCCCTATTCCTCCCATCATGCGTATTTGCACATAGTTGAGTATATAAGCTGCAATATATATAATCAGTAATATACCTGCAAAAATAAGTACACCTTTGTAGTTTTTTGTCTGTACATGCGTATCTATCGTGTATCCAAGCAAGTAGGGACCTAATAGGCTCAATCCAACATTTAGAGCTATAGCTATAAAAGCAACAAATAGTTTGCGCTGTTCAGTTCCAATAATAGTTGCTAGTTTGCGCAGAGATGCACCAAAACCACGCTTACCTACTATCTTATTGCTATGTTCATTCAGATTATAATTCATATTGTTCGGTGCTTTGCTGTGATTTGTATATCTGAATATATTCTGGCGAGCTTTTCATCAACTCTTCATGTTTTCCCGATGCTAATATCTCTCCACTCATTAGCAGTAAAATCTGATCAAAATCCTTTACAGGCTCAATCTTTTGGGTAATTGATATAAGTGTCAACTTTGGATAGTTGTTTTGAATGTTAGATAGAATCTTATCTTCTGTTTTCTGATCTACTCTTGCTGTAAAATCATCAAGTAGGAGTATTTTTGGGTTTAGTGTCAGTGCCCTTGCCAACATTATTCTTTGCTTTTGTCCACCCGATAGGCTACTGCCACGTTCAGAAACGATAGTTTCTAGCTTATTAGGGAGTGATTCAATAAAACTGGATAATTCAGCTGTCTTTATTGCTTTTTGCATTGATTCATGGGTAACGGAATTGCTGAAACCAATGTTTTCTCTTAAACTAAGGTTGAAAATAACACTGTC
Organism: uncultured Dysgonomonadaceae bacterium; assembly: GCA_964495235.1. Taxonomy (GTDB): domain Bacteria; phylum Bacteroidota; class Bacteroidia; order Bacteroidales; family Dysgonomonadaceae; genus UBA2632. The sequence continues at coordinate 3,353 of CAZBVD010000159.1, forward strand.
TTGAAATACCAACCCAACATTCTTGTATAGTGTATCACTTGTATATTTATCGATAAGCACTCCGTCTATCTTTACTGTTCCTGAGTCTGCTGGAATAAGATTGGTAAGCAGATAGAGCAGTTGACTCTTGCCAGCCGCTGTTGGTCCAATAATGGCAGTTTTACTGCCTGCTTTTACATTAAACGATACATTCTTGAGAATAGGTCTGTCTTCATAAGTTAGAGAAACATCTTTAAGTATAATATTACCATCAATCTCGCTCTCTATGTTTCCAGTTTCGCGTGGTGGTGGTGTTGATAGTATAGCTTGTATTCTATCGTTAGATGCAGTAGCAGAGGCTATTATATTGCTCATAAACCCAATCATCATTACTGGAAAAACCAGCATAACCACATAGCTATTAAAAGCAGCAAAGTTACCAATAGTAAGCGTGTTCATTACTACAAAATGGCCTCCCAATGCAAGAATTACAACTACTGCTAAGTTTGATACAAACATAATACTTGGCACAAGTATTGAAAATAGCCGTACAATTGATAATCCTAAATTACGTGACTCGAGGTTCTTTTCAAGAAACTTTTGATTTTCGGGTTGCTGTGAGTTTAGCACCCTTATTAGGGCTGCGCCCAATATACTCTCATTGATAACTTTGTTAAGCGCATCAATTACTTTGCGACTTTTCTTAAAAATGACCCTTGCTTTTCTGAATACAATAAAAAAAGCAGTTCCAATTATAGGTACTATTCCAAGCACTGCAAGCGCCAATTTCCAGTTTATCATTATCATCAACACTGTAACTCCAATAATGATAAACAAAGATGATATGATAGCTACAAAGGCCTGTGAAACAAAAGTCTTCACAGAACCCATATCAGAGGTGAGATTGGTTAATAGTTTTGAGGGGTTGGACTCTTGAATGAACGAGAAACTTTGAATTGATAGCTTATCCACAATCTTATCTCGCAAATCTCGCGCTACTCTCTCTGCTGTGTATGTTTGTAACACACCTTGCAACAAAGTAAAAATAAAGATGGCGCTTGCCGCAAAAAGAAATTGTATAATAACCTTGCGAGTATCAAAGTTGTTGACTGTGAAAGCATCAATAGCCGAAGCTATAATTTTAGGAATAACCAAATTGATAGCACTTGCAGCCATTGCCAATATCACAAGTAGAGCTACAAACCCCTTGTAGGGAACAAGTACGCTAAACAACCTTGCTTTCTTGTCTTCTGTAGATTGTGGTGTTATATTCTCTTTATTCATTCTTTATTTAAAGTATTCTTATCTGTTTAACGCTTTTCTAAATAGTATGTTTATAGAAAAGA
>CAZBVD010000160.1:0-2506 GCA_964495235.1 uncultured Dysgonomonadaceae bacterium
ATAAATCAAATCGTATTAAGAAAATAATGAAAGCTTCTGTGCTCTTATTATTTTCGGGTACTTTATTTATAAATGCTACCACCGATTATTCGCAAGAGATGAGTTCTTCTAATAATCTGGAAACTGCATCTATAAAAGATTCTAAGGAAATAGTTATATCAGAAAAATCGGAACAACAAAAAAAACAAATTACTGGAAAAGTTGTCGACTCTAATGGGCTCTCAATTATTGGAGCAAATGTAATAGAAGTGGGTACATCAAACGGAACAATAACAGATGTTGATGGAAACTTCTCATTAAATATTGCTGATGATGCATTAATTAAAATTACATATATTGGATATTTAGAATATATGACTAAACCAGGTAATAGAACTAAACTAAATGTGGTTTTAGAAGAAGACTCTAAAACACTATCTGAGGTTGTAGTAACTGGTTATCAAACGCTATCAAAAGAGCGCTCTACTGGATCATTTGCGAGAGTGAATTCAAAAGATTTAGAAATTAAACGTATCGATAACCTATCTTCTGTGCTTGAAGGACAAATAGCTGGATATGTTGATGGAAAGATTAGAGGTATATCAACTATGAATGCTATTGATAAACCTATGGTTGTAATAGATGGTTTTCCTGTTGAAAACACCAATATTAATAGAATTGGCGATATTAGTGAAAATATGCCCGATTTAAATCCAGAGGATATTGAAAGTATAACCGTGTTAAAAGACGCTGCTGCTGCATCTATTTATGGAGCACGTGCATCAAATGGTGTTATTGTAATTACTACTAAAAAAGCGAGACAAGGAAAAACCAATTTAAGTTTTTCTAGTACAATTACTACACAGCCATATGATTACTATGTGAAAAACAGGATGAATGCTGCAGAAATGATTCAATTGGAACGCGATTGGATTGGAACTACTGATATAGCAACGAGTGCTTTGACTGAAGCATTAAAAAGAGCTGCTGAGATTCGCGAGCAAGGTGGATATTCGCAAGGTGTGGATATTTTACTTGATATGTATACCGATAAGGTGTCTATGGCCGATGGTAATAGTATGCTTGATAACTTGGCAAAGAGAGGTTATAACTATTACGACCAAGTGAAAAAACACGCCAAACGCAACCCCGTTTACCAACAGTATAGTTTACGTGTAGGAAAAGGGTCGGATAAAAATTCATTTAACTTCTCTACTACCTATTGGAAAGATAAGTATGAGGATGTGAATTCGGACAACAGTATGTTGGGTGTGAATATTACAAACAGCACTGAGGTATACAAATGGTTGCAACTTGACCTGGGTTTGTATCTAAAATATGGCAAAGGTCATGCCCAATCATATAATATGTATGCACCTGGTTTTTCCATTATGCCATATGACTCATTAATAAATCCTGATGGATCTTATGCTTCGGCAATTACTCAAAACAATAGAAGTCGTGATGAGAAAATTGAAGCGTATGGTCTCTTTAGCGAAATCTTTACACCAATGGATGAGTTGAACTATCTAATTAGCAAAAACAACTCGTTCGATACACGTGCTTCTACTAAATTGAAAGTGGATTTTACTTCTTGGTTAAATTTAGATGTTATGTTTCAGTACCAAACAGCTGATCAGAAATCTGAATTACTTAAAGAACAAGAGTCTCAGTATATGCGGGGCTTAGTTAATAATTTTACTACAGAAAATCCATATGTTGACGGACTTATTTACAATTTGCCAAAAGGAAATAGTTTATCAACTTCAGGACAAACAACAAATGCATACACTCTCCGTTATCAACTAAACTTCAACAAAACAGTGAATGATAAACACGATTTCACTTGGATTGGTGGTCAAGAGGTGCGTGAAACATTAATTGAGCTTAACTCTAATAGCTACTACGGTTATGATTCAGACTTGTTAAGTTGGGAAACTTATAATGAGCAAGATTTGGCAAGCTATTTTAATGGTATTTTAGGATATGCTTCTTTAAATCCAGCTTTTGAGAAATATAAAAGAGAGTTGAAAAACCGTTTTATTTCATTTTACTCAAACGGATCGTATATATATGACAATAAATATATTCTTACAGGTAGCATTCGTTGGGATCGCTCAAACCTATGGGGAACTAGCTCTAAGTTTCAGAAAAAACCATTATGGTCTATAGGGGGTAGTTGGAATATTGATAGAGAGGCTAGTTTTGATGTTGACTTTATTGATATGTTGAAGCTACGTGTATCTCATGGTATTGGTGGAAATATTGGTCGTAATACTGCGCCATATTTAATTGCTAGCTATTATGCATCAAACGAGTTTGGGGGACTTACAGGACATATAGATTCACCGCCTAACCCTGATATTAGATGGGAGAAAACAACAACAACAAATATTGGTGTTGATTTTGGGTTGTTTAATAACCGAATTTATGGGTCTATTGATTTGTACAACAAATCGAGTGTAGATTTATTGGCTGATACAAAATTAAGTCCAACACAAGGTTTTGGTTACAGCACAATGAAAAT
>CAZBVD010000160.1:2606-4667 GCA_964495235.1 uncultured Dysgonomonadaceae bacterium
ACTAACATGCTTAGTTATAAAAACTTCGATTTTTCTGCAATGCTTACTTTATCGGCAAAGCATAAAATAAGAAGTAGCGAAATTCCAAGTATAAACATGTCTAATGGATTTGCAAGAAATACTTACAATAGTATTAATGATAGATGGATGCAAGCTGGTGATGAAAAACACACAGATGTACCCAGATTATTATTCTCGCATCAAGACGACTATAATAGCTACAGAAGTACCTTGTATGCATATTCTGATCAGTTTATTGCAAGTGCTTCAAACATTAGAGTAAAGAATATCTCTTTTGCATATCGCATGCCTTCTCATCTATCTCAGAAAGCTTATATGTCAAACATTAGGTTGCAATTTAATATAGAGAATCTTGCAGTATTTGCTTTCGACGATAAAGCACGTTACGATTTAGGTTATTATAATAAGCCTAATTATGTGTTTGGACTATATTTGAACTTTTAATAAACAAATAATATGAACAAAAATAATATAACAAGACTGCTTTTAATAGCAATATCAGTTATCCTTTTTTCTTCTTGTAATGACTTCCTAAACGAAGTGCCCAAAGGAGAGAAAATACCAACAACCTGGACGGATTTCAATAATTTTTTAAGAAATGAGTATGCTGATTTTCATAGAAGTGAGATGGGGCAAGTATATGTGCTATTGAACGATGTGTACAGATCGCCCACTCAGCAGCAAACAAAGCTTACTCAAGCCAACTACAATTGGGACGAAACTATAAACAGGGCTGATGAGAATACGACTGATTATTATCTTTATGTAAATAATTATTCTGGTATTTTTTATGCAAACCTTCTTTTAGAGATGGTTCCAGAGGCAACTGAGGCAACTGAGCAGCAAAGACAAATGCTTATGGCTCAGGCAAGGGTGCTTCGTGCGATGAGTTATTTTCAAGCAGCCAATTATCACGCCGATCAATATCATAGTTCAACATTAGACAAACTTTCTATTCCGTTGGTGAAATCATCTGGGGTAGAAGCAGCATCTCCTCAGGTAACAATAAAAGAGTTGTACGACTTTATGGAACAAGATTTGTTGCAATCTCTTGATAACTTACCAAAAACAGGAGAGACAATACACCACTCAAATTTAGCTACTGGTTATGGTATGCTTGCACGACTTTATCTTTCTATGAGTAACTATACCGAGGCTCTTAAATACGCCGAGTTGGCACTCAACGAAAATGACGCACTTTTTGATTGGATAGCTTATTATGAAGACGATATAGATAGATTTGCAGAGCCAAGTCCTGATTATTTATCAAAGGAATACAATTATAATTGTAAGCCTATGGCAAAAACAAATCCTGAAAACTATGTTTTTAGATATGGTAGCAACCTCGACTATAATGGTATTGCAGGTAAAGGCATGGGTATATCAATGGACCGTGCTGCTAGATTTGAAGAGGGTGATGCGCGTCTTCGCACACATTGGAAAAGAAGATATTATGCATCAACGGATGAGGAACTTTACTGGGGTATTCATGGCGAAAGAATGAATGTGGGAGGTATTTCATCACCTGAGATGTACTATATTAAGGCAGAGTGCTTGGCGCGCAAAGGAGGCACAGATAATATAAATGCAGCTATGGATGTGCTGAACACAGTAAGAGAGAAACGTATATTCCCAGACAAATATACACCCGCAACTGCATCTACAATAAAAGAAGCAGTTGAGAAAATTATATCGGACAAGGCTAATGAGTACATTCAAACAATGATACCGTTTTGGGATTTGCGTCGTTTGAATAAAGATCCAGAGTATGCTCGCACCCTAACCAAGCAAGTCGATGGTAAAACTGTTAGTTTAAAACCTGATTCACACTTGTGGATAATGCCTTTTGCTAATACTGTTTTAGGCAATCCAGGAAATAATGAGTTGGAGCAAAACACTCCTAAGTAATTTTAAAAACAATATGCTGATTAAATAGATAACACACTTGTGTTATATGTTTAATTCATATAGCTTAATCGGGTGTCTGATTAAAATCTAGTGTAACTGGGTAGTATATTTATTATGCTACCCAGTTTTTTT
>CAZBVD010000161.1:0-4664 GCA_964495235.1 uncultured Dysgonomonadaceae bacterium
GCTCAACTCTTTCAAAATTAAACGATTTATTTTTTGCTGTCTATTTGAATCCATTGTATTGTTGTTTATTTCTTTTGTATTATTGTTAAGCCATCACGAATAGGTAACATCACTTTTTCTATTCGTGTATCTTCTTTTATCTGTTTGTTAAACTCCAAGATTCCCCTTGTTTGACTATCTTTTTGATACATGTCTTCAACCACCTTTCCGTTCCATAATGTGTTATCTGCTAAGATTACACCTCCTGCAGACAATTTATTGAAGGCTATGTCGTAATATGCGCAATAGTCTCTTTTATTCCCATCTATAAAAATTAGATCAAAGTAATTATCCTCATAATCATGCATTAAGTCAATAGCATCTCCAATTTTAAGCTCTATCTTATGTCCATATTCTGATTCATGAAGGTACTTTCGTATAAAGCTTTCCATTTCGTCATCTATCTCTATAGTCACAATTTTAGAAGTATCAGGAGCACCCTCAGCAATACATAAAGCAGAGTAACCTGTGTATGTTCCTACCTCAAGTACATTTTGGGGCTTAAGCATAGAAGTTAATATCTTAAGCAACCGACCCTGAATATTGCCAGAGATCATTCGCGGGCGCAACAATTTTATATGTGCTTCGCGAGTCATTCTCTTCAACAATTCAGGTTCAGGATCGATATGTGAAAGAATATATTCTTCTATTTTAAATTCATTCATCAAACTTTATTTACAAAGTGTAATCTGGTAAGTTGTATTTTTCTTTAGCTTGAAGTACTTTACTTGCTTCATTTATATCCAAGTAAGTTGTGCCTCCGGTTTCTCCGAAACTACCACCTATATAAGCAACTCGGTCATTTTCAGAAATCATTTTATTGGCAATTAGCTTCTTAAGTGCATCTACAAAATAGGCTCTTCTACTCTCTTTAGTGTTTTCAATACCTTCACCAGGTTGATGTTCAGCCCAAACTCCATAAGACAATGATAGTTCGCGTGCAACTCGTTCACTAGTTGCCATAGCAAACACAGGTTTTGACCCTCTAAATGCAGCTAACACACGTGCAGTTCTTCCTGTATGACTATCTGTTACAATAGCCTTTGTATTTAACTTAGCTGCAGATTTAACAGCTTGCTTAGCTAAAAACGAAGTTACCTCTCTATCATCTCCAGCTGTTGGTACACGAATGTCATTTTCTGATAGCCTTGATTTCTCCGACTCTCTAGCAACTTGTGTCATAGTGCGTACCGACTCAACAGGATATTTACCATAAGCGGTTTCACCACTCAACATCACAGCATCAGTTCTATAATAAATTGCATTAGCAATATCAGTAATCTCTGCGCGTGTTGGGCGAGGATTATGTATCATAGAGTGAAGCATTTGAGTTGCAACAATTACTGGCTTCTTATGATGAATTGCTTTACGAATCATTGAACGTTGAATAGCAGGAATTTTTTCTTGTGCAACTTCAATACCTAAATCACCACGTGCAACCATGATTCCATAAGCAGCTTGTAAAATCTCATCTATATTATCAACACCCTCTTGATTCTCAATTTTAGCAATAATCTTTATAGGACTATTGTGCTCATCCAATATTTTTTGAACATCTAAAACATCTTGCTTATTTCTAACAAATGAATGCGCAATGAAATCAATATTATTTTCAATAGAAAACAATATATTATGAATATCCTGCTCAGTCAATGAAGGCAAATCAATACGGACATCAGGAATATTTACACTTTTTCGGCTTCCTACTATTCCATCGTTTTGAGAAACGCAGATTAAGTAATTATCATGTACCTCTGTCACTTTTAAATCAACCTCTCCATCATCAATCAAAATATTTTTGCCCACTTTCATGCGCTCTGTTAAATTAGGATATGATATAAAAATTCCCTCTCTAGAAGAAATACCTTTAGGATTTCCTTCGACACGAATTATATCGCCCGTTTTAAGCTCAATGTCCTTTCCGGCAAAAGTTGTTCTAATTTCAGGACCTTTAGTATCTATAAGCAGCCCTATACGATTAGAAACTTGTCGTACATTATTAATAATTTTTAGCAAACCCTCATCATTAAGATGGGCTGAATTCATTCGAACCACATTCATTCCTTCATCAAATAACTTTTGCAAAAAATCAACTTCGCATCTTTGATCAGATATTGTCGCTACAATTTTTGTATGTTTAAGCATAATTTATTTATTTATTATATTTTTATTTATTTATATTAGAGAGAGTGTTTTACTTATTGTTATTCATCTCAATGATTGCTTCTATTGCTAAGCTATACGAGTTCATTCCAAAACCACTTATCACCCCTACACAAGAAGAAGATATATGTGAGATATGTCTAAACTCTTCGCGCGAATATACATTTGAGATATGAACTTCTACAACAGGTGTAATAATAGCTTTAACTGCATCACCTATTGCTACCGAAGTGTGTGTGTATCCACCAGCATTCAAAACAATACCATCATAATTGAATCCAACCTCATGCAACTTATTTATAATCTCTCCCTCGATATTCGATTGATAATAATCTAAGTCTAGAGAAGTGTGAGATTGCTTCAGCATTTCAAAGTATGCATCAAACGATTGACTCCCATAAATCTCTGGTTCTCTTTTTCCAAGCAGATTTAAGTTAGGTCCATTTATAATTTGAATTTTCATTGTTACTCCCTGATTTAGTGTACAAAGATAACATTATTTTCTGTAATAATATAAACAACAAAAGCGACCTTTAATAGTCGCTTTTGTTGTTTATTTAGTTTATAGTTCTACAAAACTTATTCTGCTTCTGATATTTCAGCAACAGAAAAATCTGCCGCTTCCATACGTAGATAAGATCTGTAACGCCACTGTGCACTTTCTTTTGCTAATGCAAAAAGCTCTTCAGACTCTTCAGGGAATCCTTTTTCAAGTGAAGTATAACGCACTTCTCTTTCAAGGAAATCTTGAAACTTGTCCCAATCAGGCTCTTTACTATCCATTATGAAAGGATTTTTTCCTTCAGCTTCTAACATAGGATTGTAACGCCACAAGTGCCAGTATCCTGAATCCACAGCTTGTTTCTCTTCCCATTGTGCGCTACCCATTCCTTTTTTCAATCCGTGACTGATACATGGAGAGTACGCAATAATTATAGAAGGCCCTTTGTAAGCCTCAGCTTCTTTAAGAGCAGTCAAGAACTGTCTTTGATCTGCACCCATAGAAACCTGTGCTATATATATATAGCCATAAGTTGTGAGCATCATTCCAAGATCTTTCTTACGAGAACGTTTTCCTGAAGCTGCAAATTTGGCAACTGCTGCTAATGGAGTTGATTTAGAAGATTGTCCTCCAGTATTAGAGTAAATCTCAGTATCAAGTACAAGTACATTGATATCTTCTCCCATTGCCAAAACGTGATCTAAACCTCCAAATCCTATATCATAAGCCCATCCATCACCACCAAACACCCAGATAGATTTTTTCACCATATATCTTTCAAGAGAAGCAATCTCAACTGCCAATGGTGTAGAGTTAGCTTTGAGTAATGACATTAATTTCGGCTGCAACTCTTTAGTTTTATCACCATCATCTTTATTCTCAATCCACTCTTTGAATGTATCTTTAAGCTCATCAGAAAAATCATTCTGAACAAGAGCTTTATTCATTAAACTTTCGATACGGTTGCGCATACTTGCATTAGCAATAACAAAGCCGAAACCAAACTCAGCATTATCTTCAAATAAAGAGTTTGCCCACGCCGGACCTTTACCCTCTTCGTTGGTTGTGTAAGGTGTAGATGGTGCAGAACCTCCATAGATTGAAGAACAACCTGTAGCATTTGCAATTATCATTCTATCGCCATACAGCTGAGTAACAAGTTTAATATAAGGAGTTTCGCCACAACCAGAACAAGCTCCAGAGAACTCAAATAGAGGTTTAGCAAATTGAGAGTTTTTCACATTCAGCTTCACATCTACTAAGTGAGCTTTACTAGACACCTTCTCGGTCATGTAGTCCCAATTCTTTTGATTTTCTAGTTGAGAGCTGATAGGAACCATTTCCAATGCTTTCTCGCCTTTTCTTCCAGGACACACATCTGCACAGTTACCACAACCCAAACAGTCTAGCACATCAACTTGAATACGGTATGCCATATCTGCAAATTGTCTACCTTGTGCTTTTAGCAGCGTAACATCATCGCCCAATCCTTCTTGTTCTTTTTCATCCAATACAAATGGACGAATAGTAGCGTGAGGACAAACATAAGCACACTGGTTACACTGAATGCAATTTTCAGCACTCCATTGTGGAACAAATGCGGCAACACCCCGTTTTTCATAAGCCGTAGTTCCATTATCCCAAGTTCCATCTTCACGACCAACAAATGCAGAAACAGGTAAATCGTAACCACGCTGAGCATTAATTGGCTTAACAACATTTTTAATAAATTCAGGTAGCGAATCAGTTGCATTATCTGCAACATCTTCAATATTAGCCCACTCTTGTGGAACTTCAACTTTCTCAAATTCTATTCCTCTATCAACAGCCAAATTGTTTTTTCTAACAATCTCTTCACCTTTACGACCATACGACTTAACGATGAATTCCTTCATTTGCTCTACAGCCAAGTCATAAGGAATTACATTTGAAATCTTGAAGAATGCTGATTGAAGAATAG
>CAZBVD010000162.1:0-4662 GCA_964495235.1 uncultured Dysgonomonadaceae bacterium
CCATCTTCAAATGAAATTGCCTTTGCAGCAACTAATGCAGAAAACTCACCAAGCGAGTGTCCTGCAACCATTTCGGGTTTAAAGTCATCTTCTAAAGTGGCTGCAAGAATCACAGAATGAATAAAAATTGCAGGTTGTGTTACCTTTGTTTGACGCAAATCGTCATCAGTTCCTTCAAACATTAAATCTGTTATTCTAAAACCTAATATTTCATTGGCTTTTTCAAACATTTCTTTTGCTTTCTCCGATTCGTTGTAAAGGTCCTTACCCATTCCCACAAATTGAGCACCTTGTCCTGGAAAAATATAAGCTTTCATTATTTTCTAATTAATTTATTAAATCTAGAAAGAATCTTTTAAACTGCAAAATTACGAAAAATAGAATGCATACAAAAAAGTTTCTCTCTTAATAGGTTTTATTATAGTTTTATTATATTCTCCATAATGGCTTTATGGATGAGCAAGTTAGTTGCTACCAACTCCTTGCCAAAGATATAGTTTTGTCCGTTTTCAAAATCAGTTACATGTCCACCCGCTTGCTGCACAATAAATGCACCAGCTGCAACATCCCATGCTGATAGGTCGGAATGGAAAAAAGCGTCGTATCTACCACATGCTACATAACAGAGTTCAATGGCAGCAGAGCCGTTTAACCTAAACGATGCCTCGCAAAAGTATTTCCAAGTGTTTTTCAAAACAGCTTCAGCTCTATTGTCCATATGATACGGAATACCGAATCCAATAAAGCTGTTTTTAAGTTCGCTTTTCGTGCTTACTTCTATTACTTGGTTGTTTAAGTGTGCCTTTTCGCCTTTAATGGCTGTAAACATTTCGTTGGCAATGGGGTCATAAACAACTCCAAGAATAGTTTCTTTTTTGTATGTGAATGCAATGCTTATGTTGTAGGGCGCAAGTCCGTGAACATAGTTTGAAGTACCATCTAGTGGATCTATAATCCAAGTGTAATCCTTTTCGGCTTGTTCAACGGTGTCTTCTTCTGTAAGAAATCCAGCATCGGGGATAAGTTTTTTTAGGGCTCTCACCAATTGTTTTTCTGCCTCTTTATCTACATACGATACGTAATCGCGTAGCCCTTTCATCTCAACAGCTGACGCTTTCAACTTCGATTGTTCGGTTTTCAAGTAAACACCAATGTCAATAGCAATGTTGCAAACTTGTTCTAATATTTTGCTTAAATCTAAATTCATGTTTTATTTATTAAGTGTTTCATATAAAAAGGGGAAACCTTCTTGTTTTGTATTCCCCTTTCTATTTAACAGTTCATCTTATTGTTAGTTCATCTATCTGTTTGGCTCTGGATAAAGAGTATCCCACCAGCGTGAATCATTTTTTAGCCACTTAGCAAACCAAGCGTATATTGAGTGATTCCACCCGATACGTTTTTGGTAATCATAGATGGCATGGTTTTCACCTTCTACTTTAATAAACTCTACCTCTTTGCCCAACAGTTTCAAAGCTGTATACATTTGGTAGCTTTCGCCAATTGGCACATTGGTATCTACTGTTCCGTGAAGCAATAGCAATGGTGTATTTATTTTATCGGCTTGAAAGAGAGGACTCTGATTGATATACATATCAGGATTGTTCCATGGATAGCTACCCGCACTAGCACCCGAACTATATGAATAACCCCAATAACCTACACCCCAATAGCTTGTGATATTGCTAATACCCGCATGAGATACTGCAGCAGCAAATATGTCGGTTTGGGTTTGCAAATATTGTGTCATAAAACCACCGTATGATGCACCAATACAACCAATGTGGTTGCCGTCTACAAAATCATGAGCGGCAACAAAAGCTTTGGTTCCTTCAATAATCTCTTTTGCAGTTTGTATGCCCCAAGCATTTACGTGACGTGCCGAAAATTCTTGTCCATAACCAGTGGTTCCGCTTGGCTGAAGCGTATAAACAACATAGTCTTGTGCTGCATAAACCTGTAATGGATAGGTGCTTTCGAAGGTACGTTGCGTGGGGCTTGTTCCTGCATAATAGTATACTATAAGAGGATATTTTTTATTTGGGTCGAAATTTGGAGGTAGATAATAACGACCTTCTATTTCATCGCCAAATGATGATTTAAAGTTCCAATCTTTTACTTCGCTCAGTGTCATTTCTGATAAACGCTCTTTGTATGGATCAGAAATTAATGTAGATTTCTCATTCTTTAAGTTTACTACATAACCTCTATTCGAGTTTGCAAGACTCACTCCTGTATAGGTTGCCCACTCGGCATTGTTGGCTAAATCAAAAGTTCTTATTACATCTTCATTTAAGTTCAATTTTGAGAACCTGCGTCTTTTTGGGTTGTATTTATATACATTTTCTCTATCTCTATCTTGTACACGAAAATAGATGTGGTTGTCGGCCCTACTCCATTGTTGAGAGTCGATAGATGGATCAAAGTCTTTTGTAATTGGGTCTATTTCTTTGGTTGAAAGATCCATTATAAAAGCTTGTGTGTCGTAGCTGTTGGCAATTTGTCCTTCTTTTATATTTAGTCCAATTCCATTGAAAGCTTCTGGGCCTCCATTAATTAGAATTTGTTTATTATCTGGTGAAAACTGTGCTGAAGAAACAAACTTTTCGTTTTCCCACAATGTGTCAATCTTCATTGTTTGTAGTTCCAATAGATACATCGAACTGATACTGAAAGGACGTTCGGTTAATAGTTCTTCGGAAGTAGCAAAGAGTATGTGTTTACCATCTGAGCTCACATCATTGAGACGAGCTGTTTGTTTACCAAAAGTTATCTGTTGCGAAAGACCTGTTTCTAAAATGTATTGGTGAATGTAATATCTGTCGCGGTAGTTTTCTTGACGGTCGTCAATTCCCAACATTCGCTTCAAATAAGAAGGTGATTTTACATCCATAGTTTCTTTGCTAGAATAAAACATAGACTGCTCATTTGGAGCTATCATAAAACTCTCCATGGGTAAATCTTCTGCAATAATGGTTGATTGCATTGTAACAGGATTTAGTTTGAACATTGTTCTTCCATTTTCAGTGTCTTCAATATATGATAACATGTCTGATTTAGGCATCCATTTAAACTGCTTTCTGTTTGAAGCTTCACTAATAAGTGTGCGTTGCTGCTGTGTGTCGTAAACCTCTATATACCTATTAGTTTTGCCACCAGGCAAAGTTTCACTCATATTTAACAATACAAATTGTCCGCTCGGAGATATTGATGAAGATGATACGCGTTTTCCTTCTAAAATGTCTTTGATATCAATTCTGCGCGATGGATCATTAGTCATATACACATTCAGCAATGAGTCTTCTTCGTTTGGTTTCACCTCAATTTTTACTGCTGCAGCATCAAATAATTGTGTGTTTGAGGCTAAAATCTTTACTACAACCCTTGCATTGTTCAGCATTCCATTGAGCGTAGCTTCCGCCGATCCGGCATTGGATATGCTATCGGTAGCGTCAGATTTTGTTGCTTTTTTCTCTCCATTAATATATACTTCTAACATGTTGGGTGAAGTAACTGTAAGTTTAGCTTTGCCATAATTGTCACCACCAAGGTAGAATGACAGCAAATGAAATGCATATTCCGAATCTGTTTTATCAATGTAGAAGAATCCAGCAGTGTCTGCAGTTAAAGTATTGGTGAAACGATCGTGTTTTGGAATGGAGATAGAGGTTGAAAGCAAAAGCTTTTCAGAAAACTTCTCATCTTTTAGGTTTGCACTGTCCAATAGAATAGGCTTTTGCAAAGCAATGGGTTCAAAAGCTTGAACACTTTCTAAAGAAACTTTCGATTGAGCAAAAAGTCCTGTGGCAAAGACGAGTAATGCCATCAATAGTTTAAGTTTTTTGTACATGTGGTTGGTTTTTATATTAGTTACAAGTAATTATTCCATACAAAGCAGTTGGGGAAGTTGAGTGTAGGTTTTTCCTCAAAAAAACCATATACTGCTGTTCCAGAACCCGACATGGATGCATAAAGTGCACCTTTGTTGTATAATGTTTGTTTTATTTCGGCTATTGCGGGGTGTTTCTTAAAAATAGACGTTTCAAAATCGTTGTGCATATAATTTCGCCACTCCTTAATAGGTAGCTTTATTATCTCTTTGAGAGACATTTCTGGCTGTTTTGGCACAATTTCTGAATATGCTTCTTTGGTAGATACAAATATGTTGGGTTTTACAACTACCATGTAGTAATGGTCTAATGATAGCTTTATTTCTTCTAACTTATCGCCAATGCCCGAGGCAAAAGCAGGTTTGTTTTTTAAGAAGAAAGCGCAATCTGCACCCAACTTTACAGCAAAATGGTGAAGATCATTTTTATTATAACCCAAAGAAAAGGTCTCATTGAGCAGGTTAAGCATAAAAGCACCATCGGATGAGCCTCCACCTAACCCTGCACCGCTTGGTATTGCTTTAAGTAAATGAATATCTATGTTTGGAATATCCTTTTCTGCACGCATCAAGTTAAATGCTTTAATCACTAAGTTGTTTTCTGAATTAGCGCCAACATCTATACCTGATGAAAAAAGACTATAAGGTTTATTGGTGTTGCTTGGTAATACTTCAAGGGCATCTTTTAGTTCTATAGGGTAAAAAATAGTCTCGATGTTGTGGTAACCATCATCTCGTTTGGTGACAATATTGAGACCTAAGTTTATTTTTGC
>CAZBVD010000163.1:0-4596 GCA_964495235.1 uncultured Dysgonomonadaceae bacterium
CTCGCTCCAACCATAATCGTAAAGTTTGGGGGATAATACTACGCCATTGCGAGCAGTTATTATTCCTTTGGTGATTAAGGATACTGAGTTAATCTTCCCTGTTTTGTTATCGCTATTGTACATGTTATGATGTTTATCTATGAGGGTTTTATTTTTGAATGGTGTTGAATGGGTAAAAGTTGAAAGCTGCTGTTGGGATATAAAATTGAAGATGCTTGCACAAAAAAAATGACAACCTAAGCTGTCATTTTATTTTATGTAGAAGGGGGTGAATCTTATTGCGCTACAAAAGAACTCTATAAACTAGAAGATGCCATAAAGACTACTAACTTTTTCTCCATATCTATTAATAGGACAGCCTTGCTGAGAAAATTGAGGTGCAATACAAGCAGTTATCTCTTTATTGTTGTGTTTTATTTTTATATTGATAAGGCTATATTCCCTTTCACTACTAGTCCCATCAACTTTTTCTAAATGAAAACTATGTGTTTTTTCTTCGGTAATGTATTTCTTCAAAAGATTATGAAAAACACGTCCGCAAAATATGATATATTTTCTATCGGTTGATGATAAAACATCTATTAGTCTGTGTATGTAGGGCATTAAGTTATCTTCTCCAATATTTGTATAATCGAAATTGGGCGATCCGAAGGGCACTAATTCTAATTGTAGTTTTTGATCAATCGATATTTCGAGGTTATGATACTTATCATCTTCTACAAAAGGCAAAATATTAAATGGTTTAAGAAAACGAACTTGTTTATGATCGAACTTCGATTTATGAGTTCTTGTAGCGTTAATTCCATAATGCTTTTTACCAAAATAGGCAAAAGAGTTCCAATACTCTTCAAAATTAGCGAACTCAGATTGTTTGTTCCAGTCCACTTCATCCCTTTTAGGATTAAGCTGAATGAGAGCTATATTGGCATTTAGATCGCCTGTAAAAAAATGGGGAAATGCTGTATCAAAATACGCAACTCCTATTTTTTTATTTAGTTCTTCTGCTTCTTTACAATAACCTAACGTGCTCCATTCATTAAAATTTCTTTCGACTGCTTCTTTAAAATTCATATTATATTTATTTTTTTAATATTAAAGATCAAAGATATACAAAACAATTTAAAATTATCCGTTTTATATAACTGATTTTATCAATAGCATTAACTAACTATTTGTTAGTATAATAAAGAACCACAAAACATTAAACACTCACATTAATAAGTTTCCCCACACCATATCGAAATGACAACACCTTAAAGGCCTTGTCCCTTGTCTCTAAACATAAACCAAAGTAAGTTGAATATTCTTATGCATATTATCCTCTGCAGTATACTTTCGGTTTTTACTGTTTGGCTCAATTTCAACACCCTCTAAGTGGAAGTAGAACCGATCTTTATCACTTTTTGGCATGGAACCATCTAAAGATAGATAGTACAATATTTGAGGGTATTCTTTTAACTCATCCACAGTTTTGAGTAGATAAGGCTCTTTATTGGTAATAAGATGCTCTTCGAGTTCGTCGATAAGCGAGTGATAGAGCAATATTTCAAGCAAGGAGCGTTGTCTTAGTTTTTGCACATTCTCTTCAAATTGAGCTGTAGTTAAATTTGGAGGCTTAATCATAATTGATTGTTTTTAAAAGATTATTTATTGTTACAATTACTATTATACTCGAATTGGGGTGAGAATTTCAGTTTTGAGTAAGAAAACTCAAAGTTTAACAATTATTAAATTATCAATCTGACTGCAAAAGAGGCAAGAAACTAATGACAGGGTGCTCTTTATGAATTTACACTAAAAAAATAAGCTGCTAAAATAGCAGCTTATCAGTCTGTACTCGGTGTACAGAAACAGATGATAACCTAAAAATATTCACCTATAATATTAATAGTTTTTCATGTAATTATTATCTTGTATTAATTACCAAATTAGTTGGTTCGAAAGCCACACACTCCATAGTGGCGCTTGCGTTTTTCTTGTTTTTATTCTTTTTATCCACCATTTCCATATACATCATCAGTCCGTTTTCGTATTCTTTAGAAAACTTCTGCATTGATGGGGGTATATTGGCATGCTGACTTTTAAACATATTACCGAAACCTGCCTCCATATTAGGAGCTATATAAACGGTAAATTTATATTCATTGTTCTCCATTTCACGTCCAATACAGTTATAACCAAGAAACATGCGGTTGGGCAGTTCTTTAAAGGTATAATCGTTATACATATCTACGTCTTCTTCTTTGTCTGCTACATTGCTTAAATCCATTTCTGTAGCCATTGCCATACCATTAACAAAGGTAAATAGGGTTTTATTACCTTCGTCAAATACCATCGACATATTCATATTTTTATCTTTCCCCATATTCATTTTCATGCCCATGTAGGGCTCAGTTTTACTGAGATAATAGTCCATATCAACTTCACCTTCTTGGGTGGTCATTTTCATAGCATAGCGATAATCGAAGTTATATGAAGCAGGTAGTTTAGACATATCAACTTTCTTACCCATCGGATTCATAATCGATCCAAAATCGGGATTCAACAATTTGTCCATTGCCTCACCTGTTTTATCTGAGGCTTTATCGGCTACTTTGTCTGCAGCTTTATCAATAACCAAATCTTCGGTCTTTTCTAATACACGTTTTTTCAATTTCTCAAAAAATTGAGCATTTGATTGGCTTATTCCAAAACTGGTAAGTATAATTGCAATTAATAATATTTTCTTCATCTTGATTTTGTTTTTTATGAGTTACTAAATCTATTCCTTTTTTTATAAGAGTTTATTTCGCTTACTTTATAAATCAAAGGTAGTGCAAGAAGTAAAAATCTACTATAGCTATTTTCTCAAATGATTGTAATATGGTTCTTTTTGAGTATAATGTTATAGTAAAACAGCAGAGTATTTATGATTGAGAGGGTTTACAATTGGTCAGTCTTGCCTCTTTACATCACCTAAATTATACTATTGCAAAATAATACGAGAGTACTCTATTTGCACTTTTTTTTATTTCAGATTAGTTTGTAGTATCCTTTCAATAAACAATAAACTATTCTCCCCCACAATGCGTTATAACAAATACAATTTACAACTTGATAATCAATAACTAACAATTTAAAAAAAAGAGACATGAATTATTATTTTAATAAAACAATTGCATCAGATTTCGAATCAGTAAAGAAAAGAGTAATTGAGGAACTAAGCAAAGAAGGCTTTGGCATTCTCACAGAAATTGATGTGCAGGCCACATTTAAAAATAAACTTGATGTTAACTTCAGAAAGTATCAAATCTTGGGAGCATGCAACCCCCATTATGCACACAAAGCAATAGAAGTAGAAGACAAAATAGGAACAATGTTGCCCTGCAATGTAATTTTACAAGAACTAGAAAACGAACAAATAGAAGTAGCCGCTATAAATGCTTCGGCAAGCATGCAAGCTGTCGAAAACAGCAAAGTGGCAGATGTAGCCAAGGTGATAAGCGCTAAGCTGCAAAAGGTAGTTGCTGCTCTGTAATAATTAGAATACTCTTTTTGCAATTTCGGAGGTTTCACAAAAGAGGCCTCTTTATAAATTGATGTTAGCAGCTGTTCTTAATTTGAATCAACTTATAAAAAATCAAGAAGAAACAAACAAGAAGAAGAAAAACAATTATACAAAGTTTGCTATAATGCTTGTTGGCTCTTTTGTAGCCATGTACATTACAATGTATTTAAACACGTATACAAATTAATCAGGTGTATTTTAGTCTTACTCGTTTATACATGACATGTTTGGGTATAACAGCAATGGCGCTTATAATGTTTTTACAATGCGCAAAATGTATCAAAACAAAAAGAAAAACATTGCCATTGTTTTAGGTAGTATTATACTTTTTGTGAGTGCATTGGGTCTTGTAAGTATTCAAAAACCAATTGTTAGAGATATACTTTGGATAAAAGCAATGATATCACATCACTCTATTGCAATTCTAACAAGTGAGCGTGCAGATATAAAAGATTCAGAAGTTAAGAAATTGGCTAATGATATTATTGAAGCTCAAAGAAAAGAGATTGCGGAGATGAAGATGATGATAAAGCGACTTCAGAAAGAGAAATAGATATTTATAGAATTACTGTTTTTTGCGTATTATACAAATTCATATTAATTAAAAAAAGCGCTGTAGGCATCATTATCCCTACAGCGCTTTTCTTTATACATCAAAATGAAACTAAATCATCAATAAGCCTTAGTCCCCTTCACCTCTTCTATAGATGTATGGGTTTTCTCAAGAGCACGCCATGCATAAACTATGTAAGCCATCACAACGGGTATGAAAAGCGACACCCAAGCCATTGCATTGAGTGTGAATTTACTTGAGGAAGCATTTTGAAGCGTTAGCGAGCTTTGCAAATCAGATACAGATGGATAAAAAGCAGTGTTGTTTACACCGGTAATAAAAATCAACATAGTTACTGTAAGAATAGCTCCAGTACCTGCAAACCAGATACCTTTTCTGTAGTTGGGTTTAAGAATAGAGATAATGATACCGTAAAGCACCAATAATACTCCTACTACAAAAACTATCAATAGAATAGGCATTCCCAAGAAATTGT
>CAZBVD010000164.1:0-1073 GCA_964495235.1 uncultured Dysgonomonadaceae bacterium
TCAATCAATCTTTCAACTTATCTATAAAACTTTGAAATGAATTGTCTGTAAAGAAGTGCTTTTGCTGTTCAGATGAAGGCACTTTGCATTTACCCACCTTTACATATCGTCTAAAATAGGCAAAGATAGAGTATCCCATATCTCTCAGCAATTCAGGAAATAGTTTTAAAGCTTTTAATTGCAATGAGGTGGGCTTTAAGACTTGCAGTATAAAAACAACTGCATTCGATTTTTTCAAGAAACCCGAGCCTTCATCCCAAAGAACTATAGTTTCTTCTGGGAACTCATAGTTGAAGTGTTGCGAAAACTCTTTAGTAAAATTAGATTCTAATGCAGCAAAGTAAAAAACACCATTGATATCGTTCTCTAAAATCCAATTCACCCAATAATTGCAAACGCTACATAGACTATCGTAAAAAACAATGGTTTTCATAAGGTTAAGCTTTTTTCCTCCTAAAAATGAAATGCTCGCAAATTATTACTGTTATTACTCCCATCACAAAACCATTTGTTAAAATAGGACGTACTATAAGTGGAATAGCTGCTACTACTGTCTGTGGCAAAAAAGAAATCAATACTGCCAACATTATAGGGAAACCAATAACAATAGCTGACTCAAAATCTATTACAGCTTTTTGATTTTGCATTAGGTGAAATCCTGAGGCCAATTGTGTCACCATCAAATAAAACATAATGGCACCAATTACCAATGAGGGTATTTGAATTAACATGCTTACTATTCCTGGGAAAAATGAAATGACAATAAGACCAATACCAGCAGGAATAAGCACATATCGCGATGCACATTTTGTAGCCGCCACAATACCGGGACTAAAGGAGAAGTCAACTAAACCAATAACACCCGTGATGCCCGCAAAAACATTTGAAACTCCTGTTACAGCAACCCCTCTTTGAGTTCGCTTATTCATATCCTTTACATCAAGAACGCCTCCAATAGATTGAATTGAACCAAGCTCATTGATAAGTAATGCTAAATAACAAAAGATAAATGCTACGATTACTCCAAAATCAAACTCTAAAGGAAAAATAAAGAAAGATGTTTTATCTGACGA
>CAZBVD010000164.1:1173-4582 GCA_964495235.1 uncultured Dysgonomonadaceae bacterium
TTACTCCAAAATCAAACTCTAAAGGAAAAATAAAGAAAGATGTTTTATCTGACGACAATATTTCTGATATTGTAGAGGCTCCTGAAAGCTCTATAGGTTTACCAAACTGAAAACAAACTAGCGTGCCAACTACTAGTCCAAGTAAAATAACAATAGATTTCCATACTCCAACCAACCAGTTGTTCATCAAAAGCATCGACGTGACTAATATAATAGCAAACCAAAAATGAAAGTTTTCAAATCCGACAGAATTCTCAAACAAAAGATTTAGTATAACAGGGGCCAATGTAAACCCTATGAGTAAGAGTATAACTACTATAATACGAGAAGTAAACAAGAAGTTTATCTTTGCCAACAAACCACTTAGCGAAAGGAAAAGCAAAAAAACCCCGCCAATTGCAACAGAGGTGTAGATTACAGAATAAGAAAAACTTAATGAAGATACAATACCTACTAGCAACACCGATGCTGGCCCTATGATTAGCGGCAATCTGTGTCCCCATAATATTTGAACAACCAGAAAAACACCGCCTAACACAAAAAGCTTCTGCATATAGAAAATTTGAGATGGAGCATCGTCAAAATGAATTTCACCAAGAACGCGACCCAAAATCAATATAGTAGGTATAGATACAGCTAACCACTGCAGTCCGTATAGTAAAAACGGGAGAGGTGCGGGCTTATCATTTAATTTGTAATTGATAGTATTATTCCTTTCTTTAGTTGTTTTTAAAATAACATGTGAGACTAATTCAGATAAAACAAAGATAGTAATTTAATCATGAAACATTAAAATAACCAAGCAAAAGAACATGCAAAACCAAAACTCTGACACTCACAATACCACTGTTATTAATATTAATGCACTTAATAACCGCATCACTCTACCTCTATTTTTACTGTGTGTCTATAAAAACGCCTTACATAATAGCAGCCTAATAAGGACTATTATTATGTCTATCTTACCAAATAATCGTCTGAGAATTTAGCCTTACCCTACTTTCATAAAAATATTGTTACTCGCTAATAGCTCAATCCCTTCTTATATTATCACTCATCCTCTTCAAAAGGAGAAACACAAGCAAGTAGCACTATATACCAAAACCTCTTTATTAATCAATAGAAAGCGAAAAACAGTTTAAGCATCTGAGGAAACAAATTTAGAAAGCATGAAGCTTTATCTATCAAGATAAAACTCCTTTGTGAGTGTATTAAACTCATTAGTGTATTGGTGTCGACTAAGCTCTATTATCAAGTTATCTTCAACACACCTTATTCCCTGCGCACTTAGCTCAACTAATAAACGCTTTGCAGGCATGTGAGGCAAAGGAAAAACATTAGTAATTCTATTTGCAAAAAGCTTTACTGTGGCAGCATGATCCAAAACGGCTTGTTTACATTCGTATGGTAAAATTAAGGCGATACGCCCACTCTCAGAGAGAAGAGTAGATCCTTTTGAAATAATTTCAAAAAATGAAAGCGAGTCATTATGCCGCGCATTAGTGCGAGATAAATTGGGAGATTTAAGAGAACTCTGAAAATAAGGAGGATTAGATACAATTAAGTCATACTTTTTATCGACTTCGTGAGCAAAATCTTGATAAGAACATTGAAGCACATCAATGCGCTGAGCAAAAGGTGAATGGACAGTGTTTTGTTGAGCTTGCATCACACTTCCTCCATCTATATCAATAGCATCAATAATAGCTTTTGAGGCACGTTGAGCAACCATCAAAGCTATTAATCCAGTACCTGTACCAACATCCAAAACATTTCTACAACCACCAACTTCCACCCATGCTCCAAGCAGCACCCCATCAGTGCCAACCTTCATAGCACAATGATCTTGAAAAACAGTAAACTGCTTGAATCGAAAAAAGTTATTTGACATAAACGAAGCTCAACTAATAGTTTGGCACGAAATTTGGAGTTTTATAGTGGATATTAATATAAAAGCTAAGAATTGAACACATATATTGCGTATCCAAAACAAACGTAGCGAATTTTCCGTTACATAGTGTAGTCTCTAACCACTATTACATAAAAAGAGATTGAAAAAAAATACAAGATTGAAAAAATATGTCTCAAACAAAATTACATAAGTTTACTTTAGAAGGAAATGACCCAAACGTAATATCATTTATTGCAGGAGATTTTATGGAGGGTAACCTTGATATAGAATCAGAATTGCTTCCAGATGAAATACCAATATTACCACTTAGAAACACGGTGGTTTTTCCTGGTTCAAGTTTACCTATATCAGTAGGGAGAGAAAAATCAATAAAGCTGGTGAAGTCCCTTGGCAAAAAAATAAAATATATTGGAATGGTCTGCCAAAAAGACGCAAACGTTGAAGACCCTCAGGCTGATGATTTGTATAACATAGGTGTTATTGCCGAAGTATTGAGAGTTATAGAACTCTCCGAAAACAATTTCAGCCTAATTGTTCAAGCTAAACAAAGGTTTGAATGGACAGAAATGACCCAAACAGAGCCTTTCTTTAAAGCTAAACATAAAATCAAGGTGAGTGTACCAGCTGACAAAGATGACAAAGAGTATGATGCCATCTTAGGATCAATACGCGACAGCATAATTCAAATGCTAAATATGTTGGGCGATCCTCCTAAGGAGCTTATACAAACACTCAATAGCAAGTCTTTTTCTAAAATGCTTGTTAGCTACAGTGCAACTAACTTGCCTATAGACAGTAAAGAAAAACAAGAGGTGCTAAACATTGATGAAGAAAAGCAGAGAGCTATAGAGTTGCTAACTATAATGAGCAGAGAAACTCAAGTGCTAGAGCTGAAGATGAATATTCAGATGAAAACACGTGAAGACCTCAACCAACAACAAAAAGAGTATTATCTGCAACAACAAATACGCACAATTCAAGAAGAACTGGGTGGAGGAAATACGCAGCAGATAGAGATTGATGAGTTTAAAGAAAAAGCGAAGAATAAAAAATGGAGCAAAGAAGTAGCTAAAATTTTTGAAAAAGAGATAAGCAAACTTGAGCGATTAAATCCTCAATCTCCTGACTATTCTGTTCAATTTGGCTATTTGCAAACGATACTCGAACTCCCTTGGAACGAATATACTGAAGATAACTTCGATCTAGATAATGCTCAAAAAATATTGGACCGTGATCACTTTGGAATGGAAAAGGTTAAAGATCGCATAATTGAGCATCTTGCAGTACTAAAGCTAAAAGGCGACTTAAAAGCACCTATCATCTGTTTGCATGGACCTCCTGGAGTAGGAAAAACATCGCTAGGCAAGTCTATTGCGGAAGCTTTAAACAGAAAATATATTCGAGCCTCACTAGGTGGATTGCATGACGAGTCGGAAATTAGAGGTCATCGTCGCACATATATTGGTGCTATGCCAGGTAAGATTATTCAAAACATAC
>CAZBVD010000165.1:0-4531 GCA_964495235.1 uncultured Dysgonomonadaceae bacterium
CAGGAAAATTAAATGTTAGCTATAATAGCTACTTTAGTGTGAGAAAAATTGCAAAAACACTAGATGTTCTTTCTCCTTATGATTATGCCAATTGGCAATACGAATTAGCAGCACTTAAAGGAGAAAACTATGTAGAGGATTATAATGCATTTTTCGGTAATTATCAAGACATTGACTTATTTAAAAATGTTCAATCAAATGATTGGCAAGACCTAACATTTGGTAGAACTGGAAATGCAATGAACCATAGTTTAAGTCTTAATGGAGGATCTGAAAAGATAAAATACTCTTTCAACTTTTCACACCTTTCAAATAAAGCAATTATGGAAGACTCAAAATACAAACGTAATAGTTTGAGTTTAAAGCTAAACAATAAAGTATCTAATAGAGTAACACTTGACTTTTCAGCACGTTATTCAGACACAAAAATTGATGGCGGAGGGGCAAACGATGCAAGTAGTACTTTAGATTCAGATAAGCGATTAAAATACTCTGTTATTTACACGCCTGTTCCATTAAAGAACTTTGATGCAGCAGCAGGTAGTGATGATGATGATTTAGGAAACTTGTATAACCCAATTACTGCTATTTATGACAATGCTCGCGAAAAAACCGAGAGAAGATTAAACTTAGCAGGAAGTATGACTTGGGAGGTTGTTGACAATCTACGTTTTCGTTCAGAGATAGGTTTTGATAAAGAAGATAAAGGAGATCAACGTTTTTGGGGATTAACAACCTATTATATCAAAAACTACCCATCTGTTGATAATCAAGGTAAACCAGCAATCAGATTAGTTAATAGAGATACTCAAAAAATAAGAAACTCAAATACTATTAGTTACGACTTTAAAAAGTATTTAGGCGATAGCCACAGCTTGAATCTGATGGTTGGACATGAGTACATCGTAAAAGAAGGAATAACACTAACAGACGAAGT
Source organism: uncultured Dysgonomonadaceae bacterium (assembly GCA_964495235.1). Taxonomy (GTDB): domain Bacteria; phylum Bacteroidota; class Bacteroidia; order Bacteroidales; family Dysgonomonadaceae; genus UBA2632. The sequence continues at coordinate 938 of CAZBVD010000165.1, forward strand.
TCATGGCTTCCCAGAAACATTTACTGCCAATGATGCTTGGAAACTATCTTCTCAAGGAGTTCCATATACTATTGACAATTATCATAATGAAGATGACAAGCTGTTGTCTTTCTTTGGACGAGTTAACTATGACTATTTGAGCAAATATCTATTAAGTGCAACTTTTAGATCAGACGCTTCTTCTAAATTCAGCGAAGACAACCGATGGGGATACTTTCCATCTGCTGCTTTTGCTTGGAGAATGTCTTCCGAACCATTTATGCAAAATACAAAAACGTGGTTAGATGATTTAAAACTTCGTGTTAGCTATGGTACAGCTGGGAATAATAATATCCCTTCAGGACAACTAGTGCAAATGTTTGAATCTAAAGCTACTTCTTGGATTAATGGTTTCTCGAATTACTGGGCACCGTCAAAAATAATGGCAAATCCCGATTTGAAGTGGGAAACTACAGTTACACGAAATTTAGGATTAGACTTCACTATCCTTGGAGGTAAATTCAGTGGTACGCTTGAAGCTTATAAGAACAACACTAAGGATTTATTAATTGAATTTCCTGTAGCAGGTACTGGTTATGATACTCAATATAGAAATATGGGTGAAAATCAAAACATGGGTGTTGAAGCTACTTTAAACTGGTATGCTATTAATAAGAAAAACTTCACATTGAGTCTTAGTGGTAATATTGGTTTTAATAAATCCGAGATTCAAAGTTTAGGCATTATGAATGATTTTGGTTATGAAACATATTGGGCCTCATCGGAAATTGGATATGACTACTGGATTGCCAAAGGAGGTGCAGTTGGTGAAATGATTGGTTATAGAGCAGACGGAAGATATGAAGTGTCAGACTTTGAAGGCTATGATGAAACAAAGAAAACTTGGATATTAAAAGAAGGTGTTGCAGATGCATCTGGTGTTGTAGGCACTATAAGACCAGGTTCTATGAAATTAAAAGATTTAGACGGAGATGATATAGTAGGAGTTGATGATAGAGAAATCATAGGTAATGCAAATCCATTACATACTGGAGGGTTCACAATTAACTCAACATTCCACAACTTCGATTTATCGGCTGCTTTTAACTGGAGCTATGGAAATAAAATTTACAACGCAAATAAAATAGAGTTTTCACATACAGGTAAGTACCAATACAGAAACTTGATTAGCTCAATGGAGTCTGGAAAACGCTGGACAAACTTACGTGAAGATGGAACTATTAGCAATGATGCTGATGAGCTTACTGCTATGAACGCAAACACTACAATGTGGTCGCCACTCACTGCAAGAATGATTTTTAGTGATTGGGCTGTTGAAGATGGTAGTTTTCTACGTCTAAACACATTAACTTTAGGTTATACATTACCAAAAACATTAATTTCAAAAGCTAAAATAGAAAGCTTAAGATTTTATGTAACTGGTTATAATGTATTTTGCATAACAGACTACTCGGGCTATGACCCTGAGGTTTCCACAATGCGTAGAACAAACCTTTCTCCAGGAGTTGACTACTCAGCATACCCAAAAAGTCGTCAGTTTGTAGTGGGTGTAAATCTTAATTTTTAATTTTAAATATAACTATGATGAAAAGAACAATCAATATTTTCACGATTTTACTAGCGCTTGGAGTAATGATTACTTCATGTGATTTAGACGCTCCATCACAATCGGCAGCAGAAGGATCAGTAGTGCTATCAATTGAAGCCCTTGCTGAAGGGGCAGTAATGGGTATCCATCAATCGTTTGGAGAGACTAACTCTTATAGAGGTCGTTACTTGCCTTATTATGGCATTAACTCTGATGTTGAATGGATAAACAATATATCTCCTAGTCAACTTAACGACGATGGTAAATATGCTTTAACAACATATGCTACAAACCCTACAAATAGCCAAATGAATACAGATAATAATGCATGGGCTAAATTTTATGAAGGAATTGAAAGAGCAAATAAAGCAATTGAAGGATTACGCCAATATGGAGGTATAGAACAAAATCCAAGAATGGCACAGCTTCTAGGAGAAGCATTAACATTAAGGGCTGTTATTTATTTGGATTTAATTAAAGGTTGGGGCGATGTACCTGCAAGATTTGAACCCATAACAACTGAGACTATATATCTTCCTAGAACAGACAGAGATGAGATATATAAGCAATTGCTAGTTGACCTAGCAGAAGCAGAAGGATTAGTAGCATGGCCAAATGAGACATCGGTTACTTCTACTACTGAGCGCATCAACAAAGCTTTTGTTAAGGGATTAACTGCGCGTATTGCACTATACGCTTCAGGATATTCTCAACGTGGCGATGGCGTTAGAAGAAGCAATGACCCAGAATTAAGTGTAGAAAAAATGTATAAACTTGCTAAAGACAAGTCTTTAGAAGTTATTCAAAAAGGTTCAAACAGACTTGGTGAGTTCGAAGATACATTTAGAGCATTATGCATGGATGATGTTACTGCTGGAAAAGAATCTCTTTGGGAAATACCTTTTGCCTCGGGTAGAGGACGTGTATTATTTACTTTAGGTGTACAACACAGAAGAGCAGACCAATATACTGATCAACCTAGAGGTGGAACTAATGGTCCATTACCTTATCTTTTTTATGATTACGATATAGAAGATGTTAGAAGAGATATTACTTGTGTTCCATATGATTGGTCAAATGAAAACCCCAGTAAGCAACAACCTAGAAGTATAAGTTCATGGTGTTTTGGAAAACTTCGTTACGAATGGATGGGAAGACGAGTTACTTCAACTAATGATGATGGAATCAATTGGCAATATATGCGTTTAGCAGATGTTTATTTAATGGCTGCAGAAGCTATAAATGAACTAGAGGGACCAGCTAATGCAGCTCAATACTTAAGACCAATTCTTGAAAGAGCACTCCCTGCAGATAAAGTAGCAGAATACATGTTGCAAGCCACAACAAGCAAAGAATCATTTTTTAACGCTATTGTTGACCAACGAGCATTCGAATTTGCTGGAGAAAGCCTTCGAAAAGCAGATTTAATTCGTTGGAACTTATTAAAGGTAAAATTAGACGAAGCAAAAACAAAGATGACACAATTGATTAATCGCGAAGGACATTACGCAGATCTTCCAGAGAGAATCTATTATCAAACAGCCGCTGACGGAGAAACTCTTGAGATATATGGTCTCAATCACGGAGATACTGATGAAATTGGAGCAGCTAAAAACTACGAAAGCAGTAAAAAATGGATAGACCCAACTAGCTTAACTCCTGAATTGATTGATGCACTGTATCAAAACAATCCTGATCAAAACCAGTATTGGCCAATTTGGCAAACATTTATAGACAGTAGTAACGGACAATTAACAAACGAATTGAAATGAAAAAGAAACTGAATATATATATTGCTCTTTTTGTCTTTTTAGCAACTGGCATTTTTAATATTAGTTGCTCAGACGACAGAGCTGACGAATTGAAGACAGTAAAATATGATAGACTGTTTTCACCTACAAAAGTAGAAGCTTTAGTAATAAACAGAACCGATGCACGTTTGAGTTGGACAGTTAGCAAGGTTGTTGATTCATATACACTTGAAGTATTTGCAGATGACAGTTTAA
>CAZBVD010000166.1:0-4530 GCA_964495235.1 uncultured Dysgonomonadaceae bacterium
TTATTTATGGGAACAAAAATAGATTCTAAATTTTCAATGTTTAATAATATATCATTTACTAAGTATTTTATTTTCTTGTCATATTTCTCTCCTAAAATAGCGGCTAAGCAAATGCCATCAAGACCACCTAGAGGATGATTGCTCACAAATACAAACTTGCCTGTTTCCGGAATATTCTCTTCACCTTTAATGTTGAGGGTTAGGTTGAAATAGTCAACACATGCTTTCATGAAATCAGAGCCATACTTGTCATGATAAATTTCAATAATATGATTTAATTCATCTTGATGAACTTTTCGTTTTAAGTAGTTTATAGCTACTTTTGGAATTTTATTGTAATGGTTCTTTGCTTTAGACTTTAATACGGCATCGATGTCAAGCTTTTTAGGCTCTTTGTGATTCATAGTCTCTATATTCCGTTTAGTTATTGTTTCTGATTAATTTGTCAGTTAATCATACAAATATAATAAACTCTCAGTTATTGAGTAAATATTGTGAGGCTTTTACTTTATTTTATGAATGAGATAGTGATTATGGGTGTTGTTTCTAAATAAGTGTAATGTTTGTTGTTTGTTTAAGGTTTTGAAAATGAGCGCTATACTTAGGTTATTGTAATTGTTGATAACTTTTTGATAAATAAAGTGTTGAAAAGTGGGGTAAAGTGGATAATTTTAGTAATTTTACAGCAAGTATCAATTTAAGGGAAGTAATACAGTATAGAAATGAATCAGTTTTTAGGGAACTTCGAAGCGAAAGCTGATGCAAAGGGGCGCATTTTTGTTCCTGCTGCATTTAGAAAGCTACTCCAGTTGCAAGGCGAGGAGTGGTTGGTTCTACGAAAAGATATTTTCCAAGATTGTTTAGTTCTTTATCCAGGCTCGGTTTGGGAAGAAGAAATTGATGCTTTGCGTAGTAAACTCAATAAATGGAATAAGATTGAACAACAGGTTTTTCGCCAATTTGTTTTAGATGCAGAGCGTCTGGAAATGGATGGTAGTGGAAGAATTCTTGTTTCTAAAAGATATTTAGAACTTGTAGGGATTGATGCTCATGTTCGTTTTTTGGGAGTAGATAATACTATTGAAATTTGGGCCAAAGATAAGTTGGATAAACCTCTTATGGAGCCTGAGGATTTTGCTAAGGAAATCCAGAAGTTAATGGAGTAAATGTTTTTTTTATAGAATCTGTTATGACCGATTATCACATACCAGCTTTATTGCAAGAGAGTATAGATGGGTTGAATATTCAACCTAATGGAACATATGTTGATGTTACTTTTGGTGGTGGCGGACACTCTAAAGAGATTCTATCGCGTTTGGGTGATAGTGGCAAATTGTTTGGTTTTGATCAAGATGAAGAGGCTTATTCAAATGTGTTGCATGATGACCGTTTTGTTTTTGTGCGCAGTAATTTTAAATACTTAAGTAACTTTCTTGAGTACTATCAGGTGGAAAAGGTGGATGGTATACTAGCTGATTTAGGGGTTTCGTCTCACCATTTTGATGACGAGAAGCGTGGGTTTTCTTTTCGCTTTGACAGTAAGCTGGATATGAGGATGAATCGTTCTGCAAAACAAACAGCTGCTGATGTTCTTAATAATTATGATGAGGAGCAGTTGTCAAATATTTTTCACTTATACGGCGAGTTGCGTATGTCGCGCAAAATAGCATCGGCTATTGTTTCTGAAAGACAAAAAAAACCAATTGAAACTGTTAATGAGTTTCTTGAGGTAATGGATAGGTTTACTTATCGCGATAAGGAGAAGAAGGTGTTGGCTCAGGCTTTTCAGGCATTGCGAATAGAGGTTAACGAGGAATTGAGTGTTCTGTCTGATTTACTAGAGCAGTCGGTTGAATATTTAAAGGTTGGCGGTAGATTAAGTGTTATATCTTATCACTCACTAGAAGACCGAATGGTGAAGAATTTCTTTCGTTCAGGAAATATTGACGGGAAGATTGAAAAGGATTTTTATGGAAACCCATTAACTAACCTGAAGATAATTAATCGTAAAGTGATTATTCCTTCAGATGAAGAGCAAAGATTAAACCCGCGCTCAAGAAGTGCAAAGCTTAGAGTAGCTGAGAAAATTTAGTGAGTTATGAAGTTTAGCAAAGTCAAAAAATCGTTTTTTCATGTTTTTGGGGGTGATATTCTCACAGAGAGCTTCATCGTAAATAACTTGCGCTTTTTTGTTGTTTTGCTTATTATTGTTTTTGTGTTTATTAGTCATAGATATACTTACTTGCGTAAAATGTCGGAGATTGAAAGGCTTCAACGTGAACTGAGGGATGTGAAATATGAGGCGCTTACTATATCATCGAGTCTTACGGAGGCTAGCAGGCAAACTGAGATAGAAAAGCTAATTGAAATTTATGGCTTAGAAATTAAAATATCTAACGAACCCATTTACTACATAAAAAAATGATAAGGAGGATATAATGTTTAAAGGTACAAATAGTAAAGCAGAGATATTAAACCGATACGGTATTGTTGTAGTTGCGATGATACTGTTGGGAGGGCTTATTGTTTTTTCTGCCGGTAAGATTGTTTTTACCTCAGAAGGTGAAAAATGGCGCGAGGTAGGTGAAAAAGAGACTGTTATTCGTGATAGGGTGATTTCACCAACACGTGGTAATATTTTTACTCACGATGGTAAGCTTCTTGCGTCAAGTCAACCTCTTTATGGTATTTATATGGATTTTTGGGCCGATGGGTTGGTAAAGGATAGTCTTGTAAAATATGTAGATCCTCTTTCGAAAGGATTGTCTGAAATGTTTGGCGACAAAAGTTCTGGTCAGTATCGCGCACACTTGTTAAATAATTTCAAACGAAGAGAGGATGAGCAAAAAGAGATTGAGTCAAATTTAGCACGAGGTATTGATAAAAAGGTGAGAAAGCGTACACGTTATGTGCGCCTTATAAAGCGCGACATATCTTATGTTGAACTGAAAGAGCTTAAGAAACTGCCCTTATTTATTCAAGGTTCTAATAAAAGTGGATTGATAGCTGAACCGATAAACTACCGTAAAAAGCCCTTTGGTTCATTAGCTGCTAGAACTGTTGGTAGTATATATGGAGATATGAGTAAAGGTGGGTCTAGTGGTATAGAGCTAAAGTTCGACTCATTGTTAAGGGGCGTTCCTGGTGTTAAAAACCGCCAGAAAATTCAAGGCCGATGGATGGATATTGTGGAGATTCCTGCTCAGGATGGCTACGATATTGTGACTACACTTGATGCCGATATTCAAGATATATCTGAAAGAGCATTGCGAAACAAGTTAATTGAGATAGATGCTGAATCGGGTTGTGCGGTTATAATGGAGGTGAAGACTGGAGAAATAAAGGGGATTGTGAACTTAGATAGAATAAGAAAAGGTGAATATGCAGAGCGTAATCCTAATGTGTTTTCATACATGAATGAACCTGGTTCAACATTTAAACCTATAACTGTGCTTGCAGCACTTGAGGATGGAGCTATTCATCCTACTGATTCATTTCATGTAGGTACTGGATTGTTTACATATAATAAGCGTGTAGTGCGCGACCATTATTGGACTAGAGGTGAAGATAGGGGTTATTTAACCGTAAAGGAGGGTATAGAAGTATCTTCTAATATTGTGATGTCGAAGATTGCTATAAAAGCATACGAAGATAACCCCAAGAAATATACAGAGCGTATTGAGAAAATGGGTTTAACTAAAAAATTAAAATGGGATGTTCCTTTAAGCGGAATTGAAGGTACATCGCAAATTCGTCACCCCGATAATAAGGCAAATCCATGGTCAAAGACAACACTTGCGTGGATGTCTTTTGGTTATGAGTCACAAGTGCCACCTATTTACATTCTTATGTTTTACAATGCTCTGGCCAATAAAGGGAGAATGTTGAAACCTTTTATTGCAAAAGAGTTTTACAAAGATGGTAAGCTTATAAAAAAGGTTGAGGCAGAGGTTGTTAATTCTTCTATAGCATCGCAAGAGTCAATAGATTTAGTTCACGATATGTTGAAAGGTGTAATAGAAAATGGTACAGCAAAAGTTGTTGGATCAGAGTTCTTCGAAATTGCTGGAAAGACTGGAACAGCCCAAATTGCATCAGGCGGTGGGTACAGCGGACATTTTGTTTCGTTTTGTGGCTATTTCCCGGCAGATGAACCCAAATATACTTGTTTTGTAGGTATTCGTAAACCTAAAGGTATACCATCGGGTGGAGGTATGGCAGGTATGGTCTTTAAAAATATTGCCGAACAAACATATGTGCGAACTACTCATTTAACTGCAGAGGATTGCAGGGTGGATTCTACTCTGACAAAAAAACCAACAGTAAAGAATGGTCTTTGGGCCAAGAATCAAAAAGTGCTAAAAGAATTGGGGTACGATTCAAACTCTATTGAAAAAGACGTTTATTGGGTGCAAGTAGAGAGTGATAGTATTGGTTATAAAGCTGAACCTCTTACTCTGATAGATAATTTAGTACCCAATGTTTATGGTATGGGTGCACGCGATGCATTGTATCTGCTAGAGAAATCAG
>CAZBVD010000167.1:0-4528 GCA_964495235.1 uncultured Dysgonomonadaceae bacterium
ACTATTTGGATGCAAATATACACAAAAGTATGTAGAACAGATATAGTATTAATGCGAATAAAGCCAAAAATGAAGATATCTAATGCTTTAATATCTTTGATTAAGGTTGTTTTTATTGGCTTCTATCAAGAATAATTGACAACCAAAATAGAAAAAGCCTAACTCAAACGAGTCAGGCTTTATTTATATTGCTTTACAGTATTGTAAGATTAAACTCTATGTTAATCTTGAATATTCTCATTAATAGCGTCAACTTTCTTAGCTATCAATTCCAACTCAGCTTTAATTTTATCAATTTTGCTGTTCATGTTATCCAAAAGCACACTTCCTTTTTTAGATGAAGTTGTGAGGAATCCGATATTGTTTTCATAAGTTTGAAGCTCTGCTTTCATTCTCTCATGCTGGCGTATCAGCTTATCGCGTTCGTGGTAAATTTGTCCACGTGAACGATCTGACTTTGTCATCTCAGAGATGTTAGATTTGAATGAATCTAATTTACGCTCAGACCTGTCTAACTTCAATCTTGTATATTGAGCATCTGTGGCTTCGGTAAATTCATTGTGAGCTGTGTCTTTGTCTTTAAATGGCACAAAACCAATTGAATGCCATTCGTCCATCAACTCTTTTAGCTTTTCTACAGCTTCTTCAGTAGATAAAGTAGTATCAATGTTTTTTATCTTTTCAGTAACCTCTTTTTTAAGTTTTAGGTTTTCTGCTTCTTCTTGGCGAATAGATTTTGTGTGTAGTTTCTTTTGATCAAAGAAGTAGTCACAAGCAGTAATAAAGCGTTTCCATATACGTGAAGACTCTCTGCGTGGCACCATACCAATTTCTTTCCATTCGCGTTGTATGGCAATCATATCAGAGGTGGTTTCTTTCCAGTTTTGGCTGTCTTTCATTTCCTCTACACGCTCACATAGTTCTAATTTCTTTTTTAAGTTTTCCTCAAGTTCGCCACGTATCGATTCATAATAGGCGTTTTTGCCCTTGAAAAACATGTCGCATGCAGCACGGTATCGCTGAAAAACTTTAGAGTTTACTTTTCTAGGAGCATAACCAATCTCTCTCCAGTCTTTTTGCAAGTTAAGCACTTCGCGTGTTTTAGACTCCCAATCTCCTGGGCTTTTAAGCGATTGTATATCTATTGCTTCTAGCTTTTCGCATAGTGCAATTTTCTTTTCGTAATTTTCGTTTTCTTGCGCTTTTAGCGTCTCTATTCTATCTTGATATCTTCTATTTATTTCCGCCGAAGCTTCTTTAAATCTTTGCCAAATAAGCTCTCTGTCTTTTCTTGCAACAGGGCCAATATCGCGCCAGTCTTTATGAAGCTTTTGTAGTTGGTGAAATGCAGATACAACATCATTCTCTTCAATCAACTTTTCAGCTGCTTCACATAAACCTATTTTACTTTCAAGATTCTTCTTAAAGTCGTAATCTCTATATTCATTGTGAATATGTACAATGTCATAAAACTTTTCAACTTGTTCTTGATATGAGTTCCATAGTGCATGCTCTTTTCCGTGAGGAACTAATTTAATTCTGTTCCACTCATATTGAAGCGCTTTAAAATCTTGGTATTTCTTATTGAAATCTTCTTGACTTTCAGTTAAGACTTTCACCTCTTCTATTATGGCAAGTTTACGCTCGTAGTTTTTTTCTTTTTGTTTCTCCTCATCAGCAGCAATTTTCTTTCTTTTTTCAGCTAGTACCTGTAAAAGGCTCTTTCCCTCAGTGTGTAGTTCAGATTCTTTTATTACAAAATCCTCTTCTTTTCCACCATCGTCCAAAAACTGTTGCTTTTGAGACTCAACCTCTTTGTGTACTTCGCTAAAAAAGAGACCTTGAGCTTTGTCTAATTCTTTGCGTGAAAATTTATCTTTGCCAGCTAGTTCGCGAAGTTTGTCCACAATTTCTTCAAATGTCAACGGCGCACTTAATATGGCTTTTTTCTTTTCAACTTTAGTTTCCTCTTTTTTCTCGGAATCCGTTGGAGCTTCTTTGGTTTTCTCTTCTTCAGCTTCGCTTGCCGTTACTGTTTCTTCTTCAGTTTTAGCAACAGTCTCTTCCTCTGGCTCTACTTCTGTAGTGCTGTCTGTAGTTTCAGCATCAGGCTTGTCTTCCAGTTTTGGTTCAGTTTCTGTAGAAGTAGCTTCTTCAGCATTAGGTGTTTCTTTAGCTTCAAGATTGTCCTCTTGCTCCATTTTAGTTTCTTCAATAACTTCTTTGTTTTGCTCTTCAGCGTTAGATGCTACTGCATCAGAAGTAGGGGATACGTTTGAGTTGTTTAAATCTTTTTTCTCAAAATTGTCATTCGCATTCATTAGATCATTCCTATTTTAGTTGTAAATCGTTATTAATTTACGATTACAAAATCCATGTTATCTTCATTTTATCAACTATTTTCTGAAAAACTGTTGATGAAATGAGATCTTAACTATATCATATACAAATTAAAGCAATTTTTCTCTGATATTACTACTTTGGCATATTTATTTAGCACTTTAACAATTAAACCGCTCTATATTTGTAAACTCCAATCATTTTATCTTTCAATCACAGATTTAATCTTTATCTTTGTTATAAGTAAATATAACAGAAATAAAAACATAATATTATGACTGAATTAGTAATTAGATATGCAATTTCAACACGTCTTAAATTGCAAGCAATAATTGCATCCTCTTATTTAATGATAATCTCTATAGTAATGGTGGTTCTTCAACTGCTAAAGCCAGAGTATAATGCATACTTCTATGTTGGAGTGATTGGCTTTTTCATTGCATTATCTCTGCTTTTATCCTCAACTATATCGCAGCCCAAACCGCTAGTAAGAATGGATAACGATGAGTTTGAGCTTAATTTTCCAAGACAACGACTAAGCACCACTCTTTTTTGGAATGAAGTGTCGCATATTGGTATAGGTCTTAGTTATATAACACTAATAGTTGCAGAACAAGAACTAAAAGTAGATTTAGAAATTCTAAAATATCACGACCTAAGGGTCTTGAAGGCTAAGCTGATAGAGGTAGCTGAGTCTAAGACTATTCCGTATAATAATATTTAAATTACTATTTATTAGACCGCAGATATAATTATATTATTGTATTGAGTTTTCAATACAGCTTTGAAAAGTGAATACACATGTATTTGCTTTTCTTTGTTATTGAGGCTATCGGCAAAAAAACTGTTTTTTTTATTTTCACACTTTATGCTTTGATATGCACTCTTTTATGTTTATTTTCATCATGCAATAAATAGATTTGAGTAACCCCATTATTTAAAAACAATATCATTATGAATTCAATCCTCACTTGCTTGTTATTAATTATCTCATCTCTGTTAACAATCAACTCGTGTGATAAAAAATCTCTAGAAGATGAAGTTAAGTTGTCTGAACCAATGAAAATAGAATTGCAAGCAGCAGAAGCCTCAATTCTTAAATCGAATCAAGCTTTTGCTTTCGATTTTTTTACAAAAGTATTAAATGAAGAAGACCAAAACTTTATGGTATCTCCCTTCAGTTTGAGTATGGCTTTGGCAATGACTTCGAATGGTAGTGCCAATGATACAAAATTAGCCATACAAAACACCCTGGGTTTTGAAGGTTGGACAAACGATGAGATAAACGGTTATTTCAAAAAACTGAAAGATGCTTTTGAAAAAACAGATTCATCTACCAAACTATCCATTGCCAACTCTATATGGACTAATCAAAATGTGAAGATATTGCCCAACTTCATAGCGCTCAATCAAACCTATTACAATGCAACAGTTGAGTCTGTAGATTTTGGCAATTCTGCCACAGTAGGAAGAATAAACAAATGGGCAGCCGACAATACCAACGGTTTAATAAAAAGTGTAATTGAAGAAACCAGCTCTTCAGATTTAATGTATTTGCTTAATGCACTCTACTTCAAAGGTATTTGGGCTTCGGAGTTTAATGTAAAGCACACATCAAAGATGGATTTCACTACAGAGAATGGTAACAAAGCAAAAGTTGACATGATGCAGCAGAAATCAAACTTTAATTTCGCCCACAACAATATAATGCAGCTTGTAGAGTTGCCTTATGGTAACAAGGCTTTCTCTATGATGGTGCTGTTGCCCAAAGAGGATAAAACCTTGATGGATGTTGCAACAGCATTACAGCAAGAAGATTACTGGAGCAACCTTAAAAGAAAACTAAGCAATAAAGAAGTACAATTATTTATCCCCAAATTTAAAACAGAGTATAGCAAAAAGCTCAACGATGTGCTTATTGATATGGGCATGGGTATAGCTTTTAATTCTGATAAGGCAGATTTTTCGCGCATGTCTGATAAAGATGCCTTTATTTCTATTGTAACACAAGACACCTATATTGCAACAGATGAGGTGGGCACTGAAGCTGCTGCCGTAACATCTGTAGGCGTAACAGTAACAAGTATGCCTGTTAAAGAAAATATTGTATTTAAAGCTAACAGACCCTTTATTTATTTGATTCAAGAAAAATCTTCTGGGGCTATATTGTTTATGGGGGCGGTTAGAG
>CAZBVD010000168.1:0-4499 GCA_964495235.1 uncultured Dysgonomonadaceae bacterium
TTCTTGTGGATTATATACTGTCAAAGAGTTTACAAAGTCTGCATCATTCACTCGTCTTGCATTCCAGAAAGTATTCATCATTACATATCTAACCTTTAAGCCAACCTTATTACAAGTTGCTAAAATGCTTCTAGCATGTTCTTCTTCAAAGTATTTAGATGGTGTTATAAACATTTTTTCAATTTGATGCTTGGTTGCCAAATCCTCTATTTGCCCTATTTGCCCTATAATTGTTTTATCTCCTCTGTCATAATCATCTGTATCTGCTATATAACCAATTAAGTTGAACCCTAAAGTTGGGTTTTTCTCTATTAAATAACCAAATAGAACATCTGATTCTCTCAGGCCAAGAATAGCAATATTACGTAAAAACTTACCGTTTCTTCTTTTATTGTCCAAGTATTTGTAAAGTGTGTAGAAAACAGATATTTTAAAAATATAAAAAAGACCTACATATTGCAGTAATATCTGGGCTGAATAGTTATTTGATAAAAATAATTGTGCTCCAATAAAAAGTACAATAACAAACACAAGCATTCTTAAAGAAATATGTTTGATACGACTTCTAAAATTATCTAAAAAATAATGACTCCTTTTAGAATACAATACATAAGCAATTATCTCTGCTACAGCAGCATGTAGCAAATACAAATTTAGATTAGATTTAATATTCGGATTAAAGTAACTAATAATAAATATAGCAACAAAAAGCAGTGATATATCTAACATAAGAAACAAAAATCTCAACCCTTTATTTTCTGGATGCATAATTTGTTTGTTCTTAAAGTATTGTTATAATCATTTTAAATTGCATTTGATTAAAATAGACACATTGGAGATACTATCAATATACAGTTTCATTCTTTTGCCTTTTTATTAAACATAAAAAGACAATTAAGAAAATTAGACTTTTGCTTTACACCCAACTATGATGAGTAATTACTCTCCTTTTTCACAGATGCTGTAATACGACTTATTTTCCTCGAGCTTCTTTCAAGATATATAACTAAGGTTCTATGACTTGCACTTACCTGGAGATTCAGCATTTGTTTAATGAAAACCTCAATCTCTTTTCTTCTTTCTTACAAACAATCTCAGTTTAGTTTAGTATATAAATAACAATGAGCTAGACGCAATGTTTTATTAAAATTGCTATTTAACATGCTAAAAAAAGCGTTGTTAAACTAAGATACAACCTCTTTGAGTTGCATCGTCTTTTTTTATTTCATAATGCATAATCTTTGCCTTCTTCCGTTTTTGTCCACTCATCAAATCCTATTCCACTCCAAGGTAAATTTCTATCGAAACTGTAGGGCCATGGATAGTGAGGTTTTTTATTTTCTTTTGACCATAAATGGTTTACTTTTCCAATTCTCACTGCAGGATTCCCTGCATAAAACTCATAATCTAAAACACTTTTATTTATAAGCGAGTTTGCACCTATCAAGCAATGCTTGCCAATAGATACACCTGGCAGTATAATAGTTCCTGCTGCAATCTGCGAAAAATCACCCACATTACAACCAATTAGATTGTTAGAAGGAGGCAAAGGGTCATTCGTAAAAACCACCATGGGGTATATGAAAACGAAGCTTCCAAACACACATTTACTTGCTATCTGCACATGGCTGTTTAAACGACAATAATCTCCAAACTTAACATCTCCTTGAATATCACTAAGTGTTCCAACTATGCAATGCTTCCCAAAAATAGATTTTTCTCTAATTGAGACCATATTCCCAGTTGTAAAGTAATCTCCAAATATGCTACCCGAGTAAATAATAGAACCACTTCTAATGAGTGAGTTTGATCCAATATATGTTTTTGGGTTTATATAATTATCATCACTATATGACCCAACATTAGGTTCACCAATAATACAATTCTCGCAAATTATAGTATTATCTCCAATCTCTACGTTATCGTAAATAATCGAATTTATCCCTATCTGCACATTTTCTCCTATTATTGCAGATTTACTTATTGTATTGTTTTTGTTAAACCTCATTGCTCAATTATTTTATAGTGTTTAAGTCTTTAGTAGAACATGATGATAACATCACTTTCTTACCAATTGAATTGACAGCAAACTTTAATGTAAACTCTATTACTTTTGGAGTTTTATTGCTAGCTAGTTTTTGTTTGCAAATATTCAATATTTCACTTCTCAATTCATCTTGATTACTATCTTCATTTACAACTACTATTGCTTTGATAGCTTCTCCTAAAAGCTCATCGTCAATTGCAATTACTGTGCAGTCTATTACTTCTGGAATTGAAACAATTACTTCTTCTATCTCCTTGGGGCTTATACGTTCACCTCCTATTTTAATTATACCTTTCTTGCGATCAGTTAAAAATACAAACCCCTCTTGGTCAGTTTTTCCTAAATCGCCAGTGTATAGCCATCCATCTTTTAGTGTTTCACTTGTTCCTAGAGGATCGTGAAAATACCCTTTCATAATGTTATCCCCTTTCACAACAATCTCTCCAACCTCACCAATCTCAACAGGTTTATCATCTTTGTCCACAATTTTTAAAGTAACACCAGGTATTGGTTTGCCAATAGAGCCTATTTTAGACTTAACTAATGTGGGAGGTAGATAGGTTAGCCTAGCTGTTGCTTCAGTTTGTCCATACATTACAAAAAAACTGACAGTTGGAAAAGCAGTAATAAACTCTTCTATAAAAGCCTCATGAAGCTTACCTCCTGCTTGAGTTATATACCTGAGATGAGTAAACACTGTGTTTTTAAAAGTTTGTGACTTCCGCAATAACATCTGAAAATGACTTGGAACACCTGCAAAACCAGTACATTCATATTTAATTAAATTAGCAATAACTGATCCTAGCAAAATAAAATTGTTGTTTAAAAAAATTGATGCACCAACTTTTAAATGAGTATGAAGAACAGACAAACCATAACAATAATAAAGGGGTAACACCAACAACATAGAATCATCTGACGTTAGTTTCAAATAAGATAAAATTGATTCTGTATTTGCACGAAGGTTCAAATGAGTCAGCATCACCCCTTTAGGAACCCCTGTAGAACCTGAAGTGAATAGAATTTCAGCTAATCGATTTTCATCAAAAGAGGTGTTTTCAGATGTATTTAAAACACTGTTTTTATTAAACTCCTCCCCTGATGTGAGCATCTCATTTAAATTCGACTCACTAATAATCTCATTATTTATAGAAAGTTTCAACTTCGACTTATCAGATACAAACAGTATTTTACAATCGGTTACTTTTTCGATATAGTTAAAATTATCTTGTTCTATTGAAGGATTCAAAGGCACACAAACGTTCCCCGATTTTATGATAGCTAGATAGCAGGTAATGAAAAACAGAGAATTTTGACTAATTAAAATAATCTTATTATTCTCACCAAATCTTTCAAACAGATAATGAGACAAAGATAAACTGCTTGCATACAGCTTCTCAAAAGAAACATCGTCTCCTTCATTCAGAATGAACTTTTTACTCATTCCTTTAGTATCGCTGAAAAAATAGTCGAATACATTCATTTCATTAATGGTTTTACTTACAGAGTTAAAAAAATATAGGACGCATTCTCAAATACTCAGTAGTTTTTCTTTTCCTATCTAAGTTTGTTAGTATACTATTCACCTCTTCTTCAGATTTCCCCGTCGAATCTGCAATCTCTTTCACTGAGTAGTTATTCTCTGTACCATAAGAAATCAAATCCATTGTTTTATATGGCAGTTGAAAAAAGAACTCTTCCTGAGTTTGCTCTGCACTGTAAGTATCTGTTGTAGGAATTCTATCAATAATTTCTTTAGGCACGCCAAGATGTTTTGCAAATTGATATACTTGAGTTTTATAAAGGTTTGCAATTGGCATTACATCAGCTCCGCCATCTCCGTATTTCACAAAGAAACCTTGCTCCACTTCGTGTCTATTTGGTGTGCCTATCACAGCATAATAAAGACGCTCAGCATGATAATAAAGCATAGACATTCTTGAGCGTTGTTTAAAATTGGACGATGCAACTATTTGCAAATAATCTTTTGTTGAAAGCACTTTCGTCTTTTCTTTTCCATCAGGAGGAATAACTGTTACAGAAAACAGTGGTGGAATATTCTTATCAATCCTTTGATTAATAAGTATTTTTGATTTATCTGTTGCAGGATTAAACTCTGGAACTACATTTGAAATTGCCTCATCGCGACGCGAATAGCAACCAAAACCCTTGAGTGCACCAGTTATATTCTCCACAACTACCTCTACACCAAACTTCTTAGCCAAATCCTTGGCCATCGTCTCGCTATCAGAGCTTGACTCTGATTCTGGCAATATAACTCCTAATACATTTTGCGGACCAAAAGCTTTTACTGTTAAAGCCAAAGTAACAGAAGAGTCAATGCCTCCACTAATTCCTACTACTCCACCCCT
The DNA here is from genome assembly GCA_964495235.1 of uncultured Dysgonomonadaceae bacterium. Classification (GTDB taxonomy): domain Bacteria; phylum Bacteroidota; class Bacteroidia; order Bacteroidales; family Dysgonomonadaceae; genus UBA2632. The sequence continues at coordinate 4,420 of CAZBVD010000168.1, forward strand.
ACGATTTAATTTATGTAAAACTGCTTTTCGCAGATTTTCAACTATCGTATTGCATGCACTCTCAATGTCTTCAATATGTA
>CAZBVD010000169.1:0-4467 GCA_964495235.1 uncultured Dysgonomonadaceae bacterium
GTGTAGAGGATTTCTCTAACTTTGTGAATGCTGTAATTGACGAGGATTCTTTCGATAAGTTAGCTAAATACATTGATGATGCCAAAGCATCTCCCGATGCAGAAGTTGTAATGGGTGGCGACTATGACAAGTCTGTTGGTTATTTTATCAACCCAACAGTTATATTAGCTAAAAAACCCGACTATATAACCATGCAAGAAGAATTGTTTGGTCCAGTGCTAACTATATATGTATATGAAGATGACAAGATTGAAGAGACGCTTGACGTGCTCGATAACACATCGCCCTATGCGCTTACAGGATCTATCTTCTCTGCTCGCAGAGATAGAATAGAACACTACACAAATAGATTGACACACACAGCAGGAAATTTCTACATTAATGATAAACCAACTGGTGCAGTAGTTGACCAACAACCATTTGGTGGTGGTCGTCGCTCTGGAACTAACGACAAGGCTGGCTCTATCTTTAATATGCTACGCTGGGTATCGCCACAGTGCATTAAAGAGACTTTTGTGCCGGCTGAGGATTATATGTATCCTAATTTCTTGGAAGAATAAGAGCGTTAGAATAAAATAATTGATTAATTTTGAAACGAGGAAGACCAACAGTTAGTTGTCAACCTCGTTTCTTTTTTGTTTTGGCGACTTGCCAAGAGAAAGAGTTTTTTCGCTACGCGACACACGCTTAGCAAAAGCGGACGAGCAATACAACATTAAAACACATTGATTTGTTATTAAATCGGTATATAAATAGATATTAAACATGGGTAAAATAAACATCGCCATAGATGGAGTATCATCAAGCGGCAAAAGCACAATGGCCAAAGACTTGGCCAAAATTATTGGATATTTATATATTGATAGTGGTGCAATGTATAGAGCAGTAACATTATATTGCCTGCAAAATGGGATTATAAATGATGACAAAACAATAGACGAAGAGAAACTAAAAGAGCAATTACCCAATATACACATAGAGTTTAAACTTAACCCCGAAACCGGCCGACCCGTAACTTACCTCAACAATGAGAATGTAGAAGAAGAGATACGTGGCATGGAGGTTTCATCGCTCGTGAGCCCTGTAAGCGCTATAGGGTTTGTGAGGAAAGAAATGGTAAAACAACAGCAAGCAATGAGCCTAAAAAAGGGTGTTGTAATGGATGGGCGCGATATTGGTACTGTTGTGTTTCCCAATGCTGAGTTGAAAATATTTGTAACCGCATCGCCTGAAATAAGAGCCAAGCGTAGAGTAGACGAGCTACATATGAGAGGAAGCAATGACACTACTTATGAAGAGGTGCTTGAAAATATAAAATATCGCGACCACCACGATAAAAACAGAGCTGAGAGCCCCTTGCGTAAAGCAGACGATGCAATAGAACTTGACAACTCTACCATAAACATTGAGCAACAGCTACAATGGGCTGTTGACATGTATCATAAAACGATAGCAGAAAAGAATGGCAATAATAGAAATAGATAAAAAGTCGGGATATTGCTTTGGTGTAACAAGAGCAATTGCAAAAGCTGAAGAGGAACTAAAAAAAGGAGAGCCCCTCTATTGCCTTGGGGATATAGTGCACAATGCCTTAGAGGTAGAGCGACTGACTAAGCTGGGTTTAATAACAATAGACCTTGAGCAATTTAAACAGTTAAAAAATGCACGAGTATTACTGCGTGCTCATGGAGAGCCACCCAGCACCTACAAAATAGCCAAGCAAAACAACATTAAACTTATAGATGCATCGTGCCCTGTAGTGCTAACACTACAAAAGAGAATAAAACAAAAAGACAAAGAGTCGTCCCATGGTACACAAACTGTAATATTCGGGAAAAAGGGGCATGCCGAAGTAATAGGTTTAGTAGGCCAAACCTACGACAGAGCTATTGTGATTGAAGATAAAGATGATTTGGAAAAACTCGACTTCACAAAAGATATACACTTGTTTTCCCAAACAACCAAACCGCTAGACGGATTTAAGGAAATGTCTGATATAATAGGAAGCAAAATGCAAGGTGAAGCCCAATTTACATCATACGACACTATCTGCAGGCAAGTTTCTAATCGAGTTCCGAACCTGAAAGAGTTTGCACAGAAACACGACATCATTTTTTTTGTTGCAGGCAAAAAAAGCTCAAACGGGAAAGTTCTTTTTGAAGAATGTAAAAAGAATAATCCTAACTCTCATTTTATATCTAACCCAAAAGAAGTAGATACCAGTTTGGTAAAAGACAACATGAGTGTGGGAATTTGTGGGGCAACATCTACCCCTAAATGGCAAATGGAAGAGGTTGAGAAAGTCATCAAATCGTCGAAACCTAACTTATACTTAGACAATTCGCCTACATTTTAAAAAATGTTACCAATCTTTGTCGGTTTATTTTTTTATCTTTGCAGTTCAATTTTATTTTAGAACGACAAATATAAAATCATATATGTATCATTCTGTCAAATGTATAGGTATCCTCACTTCCGGAGGTGATGCTCCGGGTATGAATGCAGCCATAAGAGCAGTAACGCGTACAGCCATTTACAACAACATTGGAGTAAAAGGCATCTATAGAGGATTTAAAGGACTAGTTACAGGAGAAATTATTCCATTTAAAACAAATAGTGTAAGCAATATAATACAACGCGGCGGAACAATCCTTAAATCGGCGCGTTGCGAGGAATTTATCGACCCTAAGGGGCGAAAAAAAGCCTACGATAATCTAGTCAAACACAACATAGATGCACTTGTAGTAATTGGCGGAGACGGCACACTTACAGGAGCATCTGTTTTTGCACAAGAGTATAAAGATATAACTGTTGTTGGAATTCCAGCAACCATTGACAACGACCTAAATGGTACTGATGTTACCATTGGATACAATACAGCACTAAACACAATTGTGGAGGCTGTAGATAAAATACGCGACACTGCAAGTTCACACGAAAGACTCTTCTTTATTGAAGCAATGGGCAGAAACTGCGGAGCCTTAGCTTTAAACAGCGCAATTGCAGCTGGAGCTGAAGCTGCTATTATTCCTGAAATAAGTGTAGAGAAAGACCAATTGCACGAATTGATTTCACAAGGTTTCAGGAAAAGCAAAAATAGCAGCCTTGTGTTAGTTGCCGAAAGTGAAATTACTGGAGGTGCAATAAAGCTTGCAGAAAGGGTGAAAGAAAAATACCCTGATTACGATGTAAGAGTATCAATACTAGGCCATTTACAAAGAGGAGGCTCACCCACAGCACAAGACCGCATATGGGCAAGTCGCATGGGTTATGCAGCTATTCAAGCATTATTGGAAAGCCAACGAAACATAATGGTTGGTGTGAAAAATGAAGAGATAGTATATATTCCATTCTCTAGAGCAATTAAAAAAGAAAAACCAATCAATCCTGATTTAGTCAAGATACTAAAAGTGCTCTCTATTTAAAACCCACAAATATGTAGTTAATACAGATTTCTATCTATATAAAAAAAAGAACTATATTGAGCACAACAAAACTGTTCATGTTTTTTGATGAACAATTAAATATTAAAACAAGAGCAAAATTATATAACAACTTAAATAAATAACTTTATGGACATTACGCACATAGAACACATTGGAATTGCAGTTAAAAGCATTGAAGAACAACTACCTTATTACGAAGGTGTACTAGGACTTAAATGCTACAACATTGAAACTGTAGAAGATCAAAAAGTAAAAACAGCTTTTTTTAAAGTTGGAGAAACTAAAATTGAACTATTGGAGCCTACTAGCCCAGATAGCACTATTGCCAAGTTTATAGAAAACAGAGGCGAGGGAGTTCACCACATAGCTTATGCTACAAAAAGCGTGAAAAAGGCACTGAAGAAGGCAGAAGAAAAAGGAGTTCAATTGATTGATAAAGAACCACGAAAAGGTGCAGAGGGACTAAATATTGCATTTTTGCACCCAAGATCAACTGGACGTGTGCTTACCGAATTTTGCGAGCACCCTGAAGAATAACACTAGGGCACTAAACTATTATCATAAAAAAACTAACTACAAAACTATAATAAAAACACTTATATGAGCAAGCAACTCGAAAAAATTAAACACCTAATACAGCTACGCGAAAAAGCTAGAATGGGTGGCGGTGAAAGAAGAATTGAAGCGCAACACAAAAAAGGAAAGTACACAGCAAGAGAGCGTATTGACATGCTCTTAGACGAAGGCAGCTTCGAAGAGTTCGACATGTTTGTTGAGCATCGTTCGACTAACTTTGGAATGGAGAAAACAAAATTCCTGGGCGACGGCGTTGTAACAGGGTATGGAACTATTGATGGGCGCTTGGTTTACATTTTTGCACAAGACTTTACTGTGTTTGGTGGTTCTCTATCTGAAACTCTTGCACTCAAGATTTGTAAGGTAATGGACCAAGCCATGAAAATGGGCGCTCCAGTTATTGGTATCAATGACTCGGGTGGTGCTAGAATTCAAGAAGGAGTAA
>CAZBVD010000170.1:0-4441 GCA_964495235.1 uncultured Dysgonomonadaceae bacterium
GAATCATACTAATATCTATACTATTGAGCCAAAACCCATCTGTTCTTATTGGAGGCTTGGGTGCTGCATCGGCCATACTTATGTTGGTATTTAAAGACACCATTATGGGGTTTGTAGCCAGTATTCAGCTATCGGCCAATGATATGGTGAGAAAGGGCGATTGGATTTCGATGCCTAAATTTAACGCTGATGGAGATGTGTTTGAAATATCTCTTACTACCGTTAAAATTCGCAACTTCGATAAAACAATTTCATATGTACCGCCCTACTCTCTTATTTCAGAATCGTTTCAAAACTGGAGGGGAATGCAAGAAACTGGTGGAAGAAGAATTAAACGCTCTATTCACATCAAACAGTCGTCTATTCGTTTTATAGAAACAGATCAAGAGCTGGAAAAATTTAAACGCATACAAAATGTTTCTAAATATATAGACAAACGAACTGAAGAAATAAACAAATACAATAAAGAAACAGGAGCAGATAAATCTATTCCTGTAAATGGTAGAAACCTCACAAACATGGGCTTGTTTAGAACTTATGTATTGGAATATTTGAGGAGCCATAAAGATATAAGGCAAGATATGATGATTATGGTGCGTCAGCTTGACCCCACATCTAAGGGTGTGCCTCTGGAGCTTTACATGTTTGCAAACACTATAAACTGGGGAATATATGAAGGTATTGTATCGGATGTGTTTGACCACTTGTTGGCTTCAACAAAATACTTCGACCTTGAGATATTTGAAGATGTATCTAACCCCATTGTTGGTTTACAACAACCAGAAGTGAAGTTAGAAACTGTTGATATTGTAGGAGAGGAGTAATTATTTACTATAAATAGAAGCTGCTTAATTATATTAAGCTCAGCATATAAATAAAAAAAAGGATTGAATGTGGTGATACATGATTTATCCTTTTTTTTTGCTTATGAAATCAGTAGCATACTATGCAAGCTCTCATTTTTCAACAATTATAACCATATACTCTCATGTCTTTCTTTTTTTGTATATTTGACTATAAATAAAATTAGTGATAAAAACCAACAATAAATACATGAAACATAAAATTGAAATTTGCGCTAACTCAGTAGAAAGTTGCCTGCAGGCTCAAAAAGGCGGAGCCTATAGAGTGGAGCTTTGTGCCGGAATTCCCGAAGGAGGAACAACACCATCTTATGGTGAAATTGTTGTTGCAAGAGAATTGCTAAATATAAAGCTGAATATAATTATTCGTCCTCGTGGTGGAGATTTTCTTTACTCAGATGTGGAACACAAAACTATGTTGCACGATATAAAAATGGCAAAGAAGCTTGGTGTAGATGGTGTGGTTATTGGCTGTCTTAAGGCCGATGGCACAATAGACATGACACGAAACAAAGAGCTGATAGATGCTGCAGAGGGAATGAATGTTACTTTTCATCGTGCATTTGATATGTGTAAAGATCCTTTTGAGAGTTTAGAGCAAATAATATTGTTGGGGTGCGACACCTTACTTACATCGGGACAACAGCCCACAGCTATTGAGGGTTTGTCGCTATTAAAAGAGCTGGTTGCTAAAGCTGACGGTAGAATTATAATTATGCCTGGAAGCGGTGTAAATGAAGAGAACATTGCTACTATTGCTAAAGAAACTGGGGCTACAGAGTTTCACTTCTCGGCACGAGAACCGGTAAACAGCAAAATGGAATACCGCAATGCTAATCTTAAAATGGGGGGCACAGTGGTGTCTATTGATGAGTTTGTGCAAAACATAACCCATGCAGAGAAAGTGCAACGCACTATTGATAAGTTGCAAAACCAACAACCAAACAAATAAAAGAAACTATGAGAAAAATCAAAAAGCTATTCATGTTGTTTGTGATTACAGGCTCTTTGTTGTCTTGTGATAATTCTATTGCTGGTAAAGCCAATTATAAGGTAATTCCTCTTCCGCAGGAAATAAAGCAGTTAGAGGGGCTGTCTTTTCAGTTAACGTCTAATACTAAAATTGTTTTCCCTGAGGGGAATGATTTAATGCAACGCAATGCGGCTTTTTTGTCAGACTATATTGGTATATCTATGGGTGTTTCTCCCGAGATTATTTCAACACCATTTAGTGGCAATAAAATTGAACTTGCACTTGGTTTAGACAATGAAAACAAAGAGGCATATCGTTTAGAAGTATCTGAAAACACGGTTACTATAACTGGTGCAAGTGAAGCTGGTGTGTTTTACGGTATTCAAACTTTACGCAAATCGCTGCCTATTGGAGATGAGAGTGCAGAGTTATCGCCCGTTGTTATAAACGATGAGCCAAGATTTGGATATAGGGGTATAATGCTTGATGTGGCGCGCCATTATCAACCGGTAGAGTTTGTGAAGAAGTTTATAGATTTGCTTGCTATTCACAACATAAACCGTTTTCATTGGCACTTAACCGAAGATCAAGGTTGGAGAATTGAGATAAAGCAGTATCCAAAACTTACTGAGCTTGGTTCTACACGCAGCCAAACTGTTATTGGCAAAAACACAGGCAAGTACGATGGCACACCTCATGGTGGGTTTTATACGCAAGAAGAGATAAAAGAGATAGTAGCTTATGCTCAAGAACGCTATGTAACTACGATACCAGAAATAGACCTACCGGGACATATGCTTGCTGCATTGAAGGCTTATCCTGAGTATGGTTGCACGGGTGGACCATATGAAGTAGCTACAACTTGGGGAGTATTTGAAGATGTGCTTTGTGCTGGAAACGAAGGCACTTATACTTTCTTAGAAAATATTTTAACGGAAGTAATGGAGTTGTTTCCATCAGAGTATATTCATATTGGGGGCGATGAAGTGCCTAAAACACGTTGGCAAAAGTGTCCTAAATGTCAAGCAAAAATAAAGGAGCTGGGCATAAAAGGCGACTCGAAACACAGAAAAGAACATTATCTACAAAGCTATTTAACTGCACGCATTGAGAAATTCTTGAACCAGCATGGTCGCCGAATAATTGGATGGGACGAAATATTGGAAGGTGAACTTGCACCTAATGCAACAGTAATGTCGTGGCGAGGCATGAAAGGTGGCATACAAGCTGCTAAAATGGGTCACAATGTGATTATGACACCCACTACTCATGCTTATTTTGACTACTATCAAACTGAAGATATTACAGATGAGCCATTTGCAATAGGTGGATTATTGCCTGTTGAGAAAGTATATAGCTTTAATCCCACACCTGATGAGCTAACTAATGAAGAGAAAAAACATATATTGGGTGTGCAAGCCAACCTATGGACCGAGTATATAGCCACTGCAGAGCATGCAGAGTATATGTTATTACCCCGCATGGCAGCTATGAGCGAGGTGCAATGGACACAACCTGAAAAGAAAGATTACGCCAATTTTCTAGAAAGACTACCGCAATTGTTGAACTTATACGATAAAGAAGCGTATAATTATGCTAAACATATATATGATATAGAAATTTCTCTAAAATCAGATCACTATGCAAAAAGTATTGACGTTGAGTTTAACACTGCAAGCAAACTGCCTATCTATTATACTTTAGATGGAAGTGAGCCTTCTGCATCTTCTATAAAATATAATGGAGTATTTAGTGTGAAAAAGAGCACAGAAATAAAAGCAGCCTCCTTTACCGATGATATTATAAGCAGCAAGGTGTTTTCTGAGAAAGTCCAGTTTTCAAAATCTACCTTCAAGCCTATTACATTGCTTACAAATGCAGATAGCAACTACAAATATGATGGTGCTCCCCTATTGGTTGATGGGCTTCATGGAAACAGAAACTACAGAACTGGCCGTTGGATTGGTTTTTTAGGCAACGATTTAGTTGCAGTAATTGACTTATTAGTTCCAACCGAGATTTCAACAATAGATTTTAGAACCAATGTAGAAACAGGTAGTTGGATTTTTGATGCAGAAGAGATCATTGTTGAAGCATCAAACGATAATAAAAGTTTTGAAACGTTGCTTTCAAAGAAAGGATTCAACACAAAGAATAAACAGTGGCAAGGAATAGAAAATCATCGTTATGATTTTGATGCTACTACAGCTCGTTACTTTAAGGTAACAATAAAACCATTGGCTAAAATGCCTGTATGGCATTCAGGAAAAGGAACAAGAGCATTTGTGTTTGTTGACGAAATAGAGTTGAACTAAATAGAGACACTGCAAAACAGTAATCATATTTTTTTTGAAGATGTTAAATATTAAAAAACGATTGCTCAGTATTCAGCTGTGTAATCGTTTTTTAGTTGCAAGTTTGCTGAGCGTGACATATTGAAACCTCATATTTAATATAAGCAACAAATTAAAACCTATAGACAGCAATACTGCAAATACTGCAATCATATCAGCTAATTTAAGTAATCACTCAAAATATTAACGTACTCAATGCTTAGCTTTGTATTTAAAATAAAAAAAAGAATGAAAAAACATTTATTTATTCT
>CAZBVD010000171.1:0-4438 GCA_964495235.1 uncultured Dysgonomonadaceae bacterium
TTGGTTGATTTTTGGCACATAAATAAAATGAAATAACAACACATTAAAACTAATAGATATGACAGTAGTTGCGAAATCAGAGCGTAAAACAGTAGTAGTTGGTCAAACCCATATTTTAATTAATAACATCAAAGAGTTTGCAGTTCTTCAGCGAAGGGCTGATGAAAGGAGTTTTTACGGAATTACTTTTTCAATACCTCTTTCAGCTAAAGACGCTGATTATATTAATAATTCAGGAATAGTAACTGTTCACAGATTTTCTATATCTGGAACAATGGTGTTTACGAAAAAAGACTTTTACGACACTCACATAATGATTGATTTAATATTAGAATTATTGATTAAGTATGAAGCTAAACAAGAAAACTCTTAGATAGCTTATCACATAAAAACACAGATCGAAATGAAAACAGACTATTCTTTACACAAGCTAGTAGAAGACAAGGATCTTCTTGCATATCGCTCTAAAATGGGTACTCCTGAGTTTTGGAAATATATCGAGAGATTGTATGACAAAGTTTACAAAATGAAAAAAGGAGAATCATTCATGGTTGACTCTGTTGTTATCTCAGCTAACAGAGATATGTTTATAAAAATACTTTGTTTTTTTATAAAAGAGTTTCCAGGACACTATTCATTAAATGAAACATGCACCTCTTTCACTAAATTGGAAATAGAGGTTACTCAAAAAAGAATTGCAGTATGAAAACACAAAAAACATGGACTGCAGAGGATAAGCAATTCCTCCAGGATAATATCGAGAAAATGACACTCCCTGATTTAGCAAGACACTTTAATTGCTCTCAAATGGCAATAAAATGCTATATCATTCGTGAGCGAATACCTTATCGCAGTCAAGTAAAAATAAATTTACTCATTGAATTGCTTGAAGTTCGTTTTGGCAACCCTTCATATTTCAAACCAAATAGAGAATTCTATCGTGCTGTAAAAATGTCGCAAGTTCGTTTCTGGAAGCTCTATCGTGGAGAAGAAAACCCAACTGAGCGTGAGTACAAAGCACTCACAAAGCATTTTAATATTACGCTAGAAAATATAGAATATAATAGACAAACAGAATTGTTTAACTCATAAATTTAATATATATGATCCCTCAAAATATAAAAGATAGTATTCGTGATGCTTCTAATATTGTTATAACCATTGCTGAATATTTAAAATTAAGCAAGGCAGGTGCCAACTACAAAGGTGTATGCCCTTTTCATGATGATACTGATGCAAGCCTTGTTGTGTCTCCTGCTAAAAAAATATGGAGATGTTTTGGATGTAATCAGGGAGGTGATGTTTTCTCTTTTATTGAAAAACATGAGAACATGTCATTCCCAGAAGCTGTTAAGATGTTAGGTAAAAAGTGCAATATAGATGTTCCTGAGAAAGAAATGACACAGCAGGAAAGATTGCAATTAAAGGAGCGTGAATCTCAAATAATAGCACTTGCAGCTGGACAGGAATATTTTCAAAACAATCGTAAGGACAGCAATCTGATAAATTACATAAATGAACGAGGTTTTTCTAAAAAAACACTAGAGTATTTTGGCTATGGCTTTGCTCCTAAAAACTTCACTGGACTAACAAACCTACTTGCTCAAAAAGGTTTTGCTTCAAAAACGCTTATAGAGGTTGGGTTGACAAATAAGAAAGACACTAAGCTCTATGATCGATTTATTAATCGTCTAACTTTCCCATATTATAGCCTCTCTGGCAACATTATCGGATATATTGGTAGGGATTTGGGTAAAGAGAGTCAAGTTAAATATATGAATAGTCCTGACACACCATTGTTTAATAAAGGGGATGTGCTATTCGGATTATATCAGGCTCGTCATGAAATTATAAGTAAAGATGAGTGTTTCCTGGTTGAAGGACAAATGGACGTTGTGGCCATGTGTGAGGCTGGTTATTTAAACACAGTATGTGGCTCAGGCACTGCACTTACAATTAAGCAGGCTAGCTCTATTCGTAAGTTTACTAATAATGTTACAATACTTTATGATGGTGATACTGCAGGCGTGAAAGCAAGTATTCGCAATACAGATATATTGCTGTCTGCAGGGCTAAATGTTAGAGCGGTTCTTCTACCTGCTAAACACGACCCTGACACATTTATTAAGGAGAAAGGAGCAAATGATTTTGACAAATGGTTGCTTAAACATAAAGTAGATTTTATTACATTTATCTACACGGTTTTCAATAAAGAATTAAACGATCCTATTCGAAAAACAGAGGTTACCAAGCTTATAGCTCAGTCAATTGCTATGGTTCCAGATAAGTTGCATCGTGCCAATTATATAAATAACCTTGCAGTTAGATTTCATGCTGATGAAAAATTATTAAATACTTTGGTTGAACAATCTCACACACCTAAGAAGAAATTAGCCCCTATAAATGAAACTAAGCCAGGACTGCATGGCCTTGACGATGCAAAAGAGTTTATTGGCCAAGGTCGAAACGAAATTATTATTACTGGTGAAACATCTACATACTCATCAGATTGGGGTATGAAACCTACTGTGTATCTTGTTGGCACTCCAAGCACTTCAGATATTCAAGAGCTTCGAAGTATTTCTCCAGTTGTTATTTGTGGTGATACTATAGAGCTTGATGATGATATGAATGAGCCAAATATTTTAAAGTTTTTGCTCACTTTACAATCCAGCGGTTTTACTATAACCATAAAAACCATTACTGTTAACGAAGATATTGACGAGGATTCTGGAGAAGTTAGCAGAGTGGAGAAAGAAGATCTATTTAGCCTGATAGAGTTTTACGTAAGGTTGTATTCGCAATATGGTGATAGTTTTGTAAATGAAAAGAAAATAGCTATTGAGCGTTGTGCAAAAATAATATCATTTGCAGATAGTACTACCCTTGCAATTAGAATGAAAGATTATGCCGCGATGCTGGGCATAACTAAAGGTGCACTTGAAGACATAGTTAAGCCTTATATCGATATAAGAAGCTCTGAGAGGAAATTTAAAAATGATTTTAATATTGAGGATGATGATGGTTCTTACTCTTTTAATTTCTCAGAACTTCCAGCCTATGTTGAAGAAGATCCTGAGATGCATCGGATATATAAAACATATAGTTTTTTCCCAGTAATTATAAAAGACCGTAAAGTAGCTTATCGATTTCAAACTAAAGGTTCTTTTCAAAGAGTAGCTAATTTCTACATAGAACCACTTTTACATATATATGATAAAGATCCTGAGTTAAACAAGCGCATTGTTCAAATAACACAAAGGCTTTCACCACATCCTTTTTACATGGAATGGTTATCAAAAGATATGATAAACATGCAGTCATTTCGTCAGAGAATAGCTAATGAAACCGACATGTATTTTAGCGGAGGGAATCAGGGTTATCTCGATTCAATTAATGAGTCATGGGAGGGAAAGTTTACTCGATGTATTGAGCTGCATATGTATGGCTACCATAGGGAAGACTTCTTTGCTTTTTCAAATGCTATATACCACAAGGAAGATGACAAATGGCAGCTGCAGATGGTCGACGATCTTGGGCTTGTTTCTCATAAAGAAGAGAACTTTTATATACCAGCTTTTTCTAAGATATATGAAAATGAGCGCCGTAATAGCGATAAGTATTATTTGGACAGGTTTGTTATGTATAGAGAACCAACCAACCCTATAAACTTAGAAAAATGGGCCGAGCTTGTAAATGAAGTTTATAAAGAGAATAACAATGGTAAGTGGGCTATCCTCTATATGTTTATGTGCGCATTCCGGTCTGATATATTCGAAATTGATAGAATATTCACCTGTTTGTTTTTTATTGGCCCTACAGGTTCTGGTAAATCAGAAATAGCTTATTCTATTCGTTCTATTTTTCAAGCTGCAGAAGCTCCTGTTTTCAACCTTAATCAAGGTACAGCAGCTGCAATGTTCACTTTGATGGAGAAGTACAGAGACATTCCTGTAATAATGGAGGAGTACAATGACGTTCAGATTGAAGACGTAAAGTTTCAAGGCCTAAAGGCTGCTGTTTACGATGGTGAGGGTAAGCAGAAACGCAAAGACGCTACATCTAAAGAGCTTGATGCGTCTGAGATTAACTCTCCTCTCATTATATGTGGACAGGAGGCTCCACAGCGTGATGATAACTCTTTAGCCAACCGCTCTATCGTTCGTCCAGTTCCAAATAAAGATCATACCGAACATGAGGTTGCAATATTTAAAGAGCTAAAAGCTTATCAGCGTACTGGTCTTCAAAACATATTACTCGAAGTACTGCAGCTTCGCCCTATATTCAAAGCAAACTATATGCGCACTCAGGTTGCAGAGTACAAGAAGCTAGAGAGTAACGTGCGCCCATCAATAGTTAATAGTGATGGATTGTCTCGCATATTAAACACCTACTCTATGTTTATGGCCACCTCAAGGTTAATTGAAGATCACACCTC
>CAZBVD010000172.1:0-3094 GCA_964495235.1 uncultured Dysgonomonadaceae bacterium
TTGAGCCACACGAAATACCTGTTGCTAAGGGCGAGCAAATCGCATTAAGTGGAAACACTGGTTCATCGGGTGGTCCTCACCTTCATTTTGAGGTGCGCGACAGAGAAACACAAGGGCCACTTGATCCGTTGCAATATGTAGCCCAAAATGCAATTGATACACAAAGTCCCGATTTGCAAGCTATTGCCTTCTATCCTATTGCTGGTGAGGGTGTAGTAAATAGTAGCACATCACCCACCCGACACACTATATACAAATCTAAAGCTGGCAATCCGATGCCATTAAAGGAAACAACCGCTTGGGGAAAGATAGGCATTGGTGTGAAAGCCTATGATAAAATGAATGGTCAAAACAATATATATGGTGTAAAGCACATTAGACTGTTTGTTGACGACTCTCTTACATTTAGTAGTTCTATAAACGAGTTCAGATTCGATGAAACACGCATGCTAAATAGCTTTATCGATTTTGAGGAATGGCGCAACAACAAGTCATTTTACATGAAATCGTTTATAGAACCAGGCAACACATTACGCATCTACAACAACAACCTAAATGGATATATTAATATAGACGAAGAGAGACTTTACGCCATGAAGTACGAGTTGGAAGACTACCATGGCAATATCACCACCTACAGCTTCACAATACAAGGTATTCCGCAAGAGATGCCAAATACACCATTTTGCGAAACCCTAATGATTTGGACTAATGCTAATAGGTATGCCAGCTTCGATTTTATGCTAAACATTCCAAAAGACAATCTCTACACCAACTTTTGCTTTCAGCATAAAAGCACCCCTCACACAAGTAATAGCTACTATTCAAACATTCATGAGGTAAACAACAACCCCGTGCCCTTACACAAAAGTGGAACAATGTGGATAAAGATAAACAGCGACACCCTACCTCAGCGAGACAAATATGGAGTAGTGAGGCTAAACAAAGGCAACCGAACAGATAGTTGGATGGGTGGCTCTTACAAAAACGGAGGATTGGAAATTTCCATTAACGAACTGGGCAATAAGTATGCTATCTCTATGGATACTATTGCGCCTAAAATTGTTCCACTCAATCCACAAACATGGAAACAGAACGGACTTATCCGCATCAAACTAACCGATGATAAAAGTGGTATCCACTCTTTTCGTGGCACTATAGATGGGGAGTTTGTGCTATTTAAACACGATAGCAAATCTACAATCTACACCTACACATTCAATCGCGAACGATTGGCCCACTTGCCCATCAAGAGCTTCAGGTTTTCAGCTATAGATGGAGTGGGAAATGAAACGGTTTATGAGTACAACATGTAAATTAAAAAGTTAATATAAAAAAACAAAAGTTCAAATCACAACAAGACAAAGACAAATTAGCATAAGTAGAATATACAATAAGTGTGCAGGCAGAAGACCATGCGCTAGCCAGTGAACCTTAGGAGCTGTAGAAGATAATCTTGCATGCAACATTTTTAAATATATCGTTACCTATTAATCATTTGCTTGTACACTATTCGTTTTGCCTTGAGAACCCACGCGAAGGAAATTAGCTCAGGAGTGGGTAAAAGCTGTTTTAGTATTATTCTTTTGGGACCCATATATGGAAACAAGAAATAGAGCAAATTATTCTTCAGGTAATAATAATAATATAAAAAACGGAATACTTACATCAATAAATAAATTGCTTATCTTTACAACGTGGAAAGCAAGACAAGAAAATTCAATATTATCGTTTTAGCAATTATTTATTGCTATGCAATTATTGCTATTAACATATCACTTGGTCATTCTGATTTTAGTGATAAATCTACATCTTCGCAAGAAACTGAATTTTTAGATTCTTCTACAAAACTTTTTCTTCATACACCACAAACCAAAAGCTCCGTCAATAATAGTTATGAGAATCTACCTAGCTCAAACTTAAATAATCTGTTTAAAGATTTTCGGATAATCTTCAAAGCATCCGAACGAATCATTGTAACAGAAATATGTAGTTACATAACTTTTTCTTTAAACATTCTGTTTAATCATTGGAGCTACGATATCATTTACCCTTTCCATTCTTTCTGGTAATCCATTTTTTTATGTAGTTAATTATTATCAAGTTCAATAACTTGACAATGACTTTTCAGGCTTTGCATGACAGCAAAGTCAAAACCTCTAATTTTTAATATATAAATAACATGGATTTAGGAAATATCATTTTTGGAGCTATTATCCTTGCAATTTGCATAGGACCATTAGTAATAATGTATTACAGAAGTGTAAATCAAGACAACAAAATGCTGAAATCTCTGAAGGAAATTGCAAAACAACATAACTGCAACATAAGTCAGCACGAAATTTGCAATAACTTTGCAATAGGGTTAGACGAGAACAACAACTATGTTTTCTTTTTCAAACAGAAAGAACAAGAAATATCAATTTCGCAATTTGTCAATCTTTCAGAGATTCAAGATTGCAAAGCTGAGAAAAGGACAAGTTTTACTAAGGTTAAAGATGAAAACATAACCTTTTTTGAGAAAATTGAACTTAAATTCATCCCTTCAAACAAGAGTAAAGCTGAAATAACATTTGAATTATATACTCCAGAAAACAGACAGCTAAATGGAGAATTACAATTGGTTGATAGGTGGTCAAAGAAGATAAATGAACATTTAAGAAAGAAATAAACAATAAAAAAACTAAGAGGGTGTCCATTAACGACACCCTCTTTTTTTATTCTATACTGCTATATTCTAATACCCTTACGTTTTAAATTACAGAGTTCAAACCGACTCTAAAAAGAGATGTTTATGGTTTTTGTGAGAGTTATTTAAAGATTTGTACTTTTAGCTGGCGTGAACCATCAGCGTGTTTATGACTTTTAAGTGTAATTGAAGCTTCCAGCTTTGATAAATAATATTAAACATCAACTTCAACAATCCTTATAATGCAATAGAGACGCAATAAATCGCGTCTCTATAAATATTATATTATTGATTACTGAAAAGGTAATGAATAGTGCGGGTTAATTATACCCTACACCAGGCCACTCTTTCTCGCTTACCTCTTTCGATACAACGTTCACCAATGAGTAGCTCTTAGAATAAGGC
>CAZBVD010000172.1:3194-4435 GCA_964495235.1 uncultured Dysgonomonadaceae bacterium
CGAAGAATAAAACAATTTGATTATTCCCTCTTGCGAATCTCCGCTCGCTTAATTTTTCCACTAATAGTTTTAGGCAATTCATCCACAAACTCAATTATACGCGGATACTTATAAGGAGCAGTAACCTTTTTGGTGTAATCTTGAATCTCTTTTGTTAGCTCATCTTTATCTCTATTCTTGAATTTTGCATTCAATACAATAGTTGCTTTTATAACCTGTCCCCTAATTTCGTCGGGCACACCCGTTACTGCACATTCCACAACCGCAGGGTGAGATAGTATGGCACTCTCCACCTCAAATGGGCCAATTCTATAACCCGAACTCTTTATAACATCATCTGACCTGCCTTCAAACCAAAAATAACCTTTTTCATCTCTCCAAGCCATATCGCCAGTTCTGTAAACATTGTTGCTATAAACAGAGCGTGTCATCTCCTCATCTTTATAGTATCCCATAAATAGTCCCAATGGAATAGACTTGTCGGTTCTGAATATCACCTCGCCCACTTCTCCATCTTCTACCGAGCGGCCGTCTGCATCTATTAAATCCATATCATAGGTAGGATTAGGCACACCCATCGATCCAGGTACAGGCTTCATCCACGGAAAAGTAATAATGGTTGCTGTAGTTTCTGTTTGTCCAAAAGCTTCACGAATCATCAATCCGGTTGCCTCTTGAAAAGCATCAAACACCGATGGATTCAAAGCCTCACCCGCAGTAGTTACATACTCAAGCGAAGAAAGGTCATAATCAGAAAGATTCTCTTTGATAAGAAAACGATACACAGTTGGGGGAGCACAAAAAGATGTAATCTTATAGTTGGCTATCAACTGAAGTATCTCAGCAGGCACAAATCTGTCATGATCATATACCATAACTTCGGCACCCACAATCATCTGTCCGTATAATTTTCCCCATACAGCTTTACCCCAACCGGTGTCAGCCATAGTTAGGTGAAGACTCTTATCATGCAAATTGTGCCAATACTTAGCTGTAACAATATGTCCAAGCGGATACACAAAGTTGTGAATCACCATTTTTGGCTCGCCTGTAGTGCCCGATGTAAAGTAGAGCAACATCATATCATCATTATCGTTTACATGCACAGGACGTACAAATGCAGGTGCATTATTCAACCCCTCATCAAAATTTACCCAACCCGGTTTGTCAGTTTTACCACAACATATTTTCACTTCCACACTTGGCGACTCTTCCAATGAAGCATCAACATGCGAAAGCAC
>CAZBVD010000173.1:0-4371 GCA_964495235.1 uncultured Dysgonomonadaceae bacterium
TTTGAGGCATCACGTTATCGTCTGCAGCAACAATAATAATTGCTACGTCTGTTACCTTAGCACCTCGAGCACGCATGGCTGTAAAAGCCTCATGGCCTGGTGTGTCTAGGAATGTTATTTTTTTACCGCTTTCTAGCATTACGTGATAAGCACCAATATGCTGAGTTATACCACCAGCTTCTCCGGCAATAACATTTGTTTTTCGAATACTGTCAAGTAGTGATGTTTTACCATGGTCAACATGGCCCATTACAGTTACAATAGGAGGACGAGCTACTAAGTCTTCCTCCTTATCTTCTTCTTGTGTAATTGCTTCAACTACATCAGCACTAACAAATTCTGTTTTAAAGCCAAACTCTTCAACTACAATGTTAATTGTTTCAGCATCCAGTCTTTGGTTTATAGCAACCATTACTCCAATGCTCATACATGTAGATATAACATCTGTTACAGGAACATCCATCATGTTAGCTAAGTCATTGGCAGTTACAAACTCAGTTAACTGAAGTATGCGGCTTTCTCTTTCTTGTTCTTTAATTTCAGCTTGTTGCCTTTGTATTACAGCTTCTCTTTTATCTCGGCGATGTCTAGCTCCACCTCTACCACCAGATTTCCTTTGGGTAAGTCTTGCTAATGTTTCTTTTATTTGTTTTTGAACATCCTCTTCACTAACCTCTTTTTTAATAGATTTCTTTAGTACAGGTCTTATTCTTCTTGTAGTTGGCTGAGTTGTGTCAGCACTTTTCTCTATATTTACTTTACCTTTTCTTATGCGCTTACGCTTCTTTTTAGTATCGTCTGTGTCATCAGAGGATTTTTTCTCATTGATGCTCTCTTTTTTAAGCGCTTGTATGGTTTCTTCTTTTACTCTTTTAGAGCTTACCTTACCTTCTCTTTCAAGTCTCTCTTTCTTGCGTTGAGCTCTTGATTTACGTGCAGGTCTTGTTCTTTCATTTATTGAATCAAGGTCTATAGTTCCCTTAACTACAATATTTGTTTCTATTTTAGTATCGTTAAGTCTGAAAAGGTTTTTATCTTCATCCTCATCGATATTACCATCAACATCGGTTGCTTTATCTTCAACATCTCCCTTCTTTTCAGACACTTCAGTTTTTTTCTTTTCTTTTTTTATAGCCTTTTTTATTTCAGGAGCATCTTCTTTTACACTGGCTGTTTTCTCTTCGGCTACTTCAGCTATTTTCTCCTCTTTTACTTCAGCTGTTTTTTGCTTTTTAAGCTCTCCAACTTCTTCTTCTTTACTCTTGGTAGGTTTCTCTACCTTGGGTGCGCTTTTTTCTTTTGTTTCTTCTTGCTCTTGCGACACAATCTTCTTTTCAGTTTCTTTTGTCTTTTCAGACACTTCTTTATCTGGAGTAGTTTCTACGCTAATTTCTTCTTTAGGTAGCTCCTTTTCTTTAAGTGGTGTATCTTTTTCTGATGTTACTTGAGCTTTAGGTTCTTCTTTTTCAGAAGCAAGTTCAGGTATAGCTGTCACTTTTTTCTGCTCCACTTTCTCTTCGGTTGGAAGGGGCTCTTCTTTATCTAATTCAACCTTCTCAGTTTTTTCAACAAGCTCTTCAGAAACAATAGGTTCTTGTTTTACAACCTCTTGTTTCTTATCGTCTTCCTTTTTCTTAGGCTTAGCGTCTAAGTTGTCAAGATCGATGTTTCCCACAATTGTCAACTGTGGTTTTATATCGTCAGTTAGGTTAGTAGTTGGTGTACTATCTTTTTCCTCACTTTGTTTCTGTTCTTTTTCGGGGATATCGTATCCTTCAATTGCTACAGTTTCTTTTTTCTCTTTGCCAAGTTGTTTTTCTCTTTGCTCTTCTACAGTTTTTTTAATTTTCTTATCCTTACCAAACTCAACGTTAAGCATTTCGTAATGCTCATCATTAATTTTAGTGTTAGGATTAGCTTTAATTTCGAATCCCTTTTTCTCAAGAAATTCAACTAAACTGCTGATACCAACATTTAACTCTTTAGAAACTTTAATTAATCGTATCGACATATATAATTATAACCTTTTCTCTTATTTATTTGTTTGTGAGGTGTTTTATCCAGTTTTCTTCTGCCTTTAATCAGATGAGAGCTGTATTACTCTTCATCTTCTTCTTCAAATTCAGATCTTAATATCTTAAGAATCTCATCTACGGTAACCTCCTCGAGGTCTGCCTCTTTGATAAGGCGTTCTCTTTCCGTTGCTAGAACATTTTTGGCTGTCAAACAACCTATTTTCTTTAGCTGGTCAATAACCCAGTCATCTATTTCGTCTCTAAATTCATCCAAATAGATATCCTCTTCATTTACCTCATCTATATCACGGAATACTTCAATAGTATATCCTGTTAGCATAGATGCTAGCTTTATGTTAGCACCACCTTTACCAATAGCGAGAGATACCTCTTCTGGATGCAAGAACACTTCTGCTCGTTGCTCCTCCTCTTTAATTACAATTGAGTTTACTTTTGCAGGACTCAATGCTCTTTGTATGTATAAATTTGTATTTGCTGTGTAATTGATAACATCGATGTTTTCATTCCTCAATTCACGAACTATACCATGAATTCTAAATCCCTTCATTCCAACACATGCCCCTACCGGGTCTATGCGATCATCATAAGCTTCAACAGCAACTTTAGCTCTTTCTCCTGGTATGCGTGCAATTCCTTTTATAGTTATTAAGCCATCATTTATTTCAGGTATTTCCATTTCAAATAGACGTTCCAAAAATACTGGAGATGTACGCGATAAAATAATCTTAGGATTATTGTTTTTGTTTTCTACTCTAGCTACAACTGCGCGAACATGTTCACCTTTTCTGAAAAAGTCGCGAGGAATTTGTTCTGTTTTAGGTAAAATGAGTTCATTATGATCGTCATCCAACAAAAGTAACTCTTTTTTCCATATTTGATAAACTTCTCCGGAAACAATTTGTCCTACTTTCTCAATATATGTGTTGTATAAATTATCTTTTTCTAATTCAAGTATCTTCGATGACAAGGTTTGACGAAGATTCAAAATGGTTCGACGTCCAAAATGGTTTAGGAATACTTCATCAGTAACCTCTTCGCCCACTTCAAAGTCTTCATCTATTTTTCGTGCTTCAGCTAAGCTGATTTGCAAATTATCATCTTCAATCTCTCCTTCTTCTACGATGGTGCGGTTGCGCCATATCTCTAAGTCTCCTTTATCTGGATTTATAATGATGTCGTAGTTTTCATCTGTTCCGTACATCTTAGATATAACGCTTCGGAAAGCTTCTTCCAACACACTTATAAGAGTAGTCTTATCAATGTTTTTTAATTCATTAAATTCGGAAAAAGTATCAATTAAGCTGATGGTTTCCTTCTTTTTGCCCATAGTGCTATTTAAATCTTATTAGATATTTTGTATGTTTTATTTCTGTATAGCTAAATTGCAAATCTTCGCTTATCTCTGTTTTGCGTTTTGCACCTTCAGCTTTCACTTTTTTTGAGATAGTAATGGTAAAGTCATCGTCTGATACCGATTTTATGATACCCGATAATTTATCACCTTTTTTGGTAAGCACTTCTACCTCGTTGCCTATGTTTTTTTGATATTGTCGCTTTGTTTTAAAAGGCGATGTTAAGCCCACAGATCCTACTGTCAACTCAAAGTCCTCTTCATCACGATCTAATTTCGATTCTATATAACGACTCAGCTTCACACAGTCATCTATGTTGACGCCGTTGTTGTTGTCAATTTCTATCGAAATTACATTGCCTGGATTTATGATCACATCTATTAGGTAGTTATCTGATGTTTCAAGAAACTCTTCTATATGTGTAATCAGAAATTTTTTATCAATCATTCTTCTATTTAAAAATAAAAAAAGGAAAGCCGTGAATCCTGCCTCCCTCTAACTTTCTGGTACAAAGATATTCAATTCTACTCATTTTACAAAACATCTCTCCTTTTTTTATAATCTATCAATCTGTATAGTAATCTTGTAATTGAACTTCCTTTTTTTGTCTTTGCTCTATATGATAGTGTTTTATAACTTTTGCAGTCATGTATTCAACATTGGCTAGTAGTGCTCATTTTGAGTGTTTTGTACTACTCATTTGATCTTTCATAATACCCTGTGTCTATATTTGTTTTGTTTGCTAAATTTGCTGGTTTTATTTGAAAAGACACTCTTTGTTATAAATTATTAACACCGGCCTCTGTTGTTTTTTACAAATAAGAGATGAGAGTCAGGACTTATTTGTTCTTTTATTTTGCTATCTATTTGATTATATATGCATCGGGACGAAATATTATGTACTTTTGTGTAAACATTAAAACCAAATAAATAAAATGACAAGTTCTAATGACAAGCATATTGTTTACGCTCCTGTTACAATA
>CAZBVD010000174.1:0-4366 GCA_964495235.1 uncultured Dysgonomonadaceae bacterium
CAGGGTTGGTTATTGCCTGACGTTTTGCAGGATCACCTACTCTACGTTCTCCACCATCCACAAATGCAACAATGGATGGGGTAGTGCGTCTTCCCTCATTATTACTAATTACAACAGGTTCGTTACCTTCCATTACTGAAACGCAAGAGTTTGTTGTTCCTAAGTCAATTCCTATTATTTTTCCCATACTATTTATATATTTATTATTTTGTTTTTAATTAGTTCTACTTCTATATCTTCAAAATTGATGCCAAAGATAAAACTGCCATTATGTATGACGATATGTCAGATGTTATACCTGTATCTACTACATATCTGCAAATAATGTGCCACAATAAAATCTGCAAAAGGAGTTGTTGTAATAACATATCTTTTTTATAAACATATTTTTATTAACTTTGGAAGTAATAACTAACTTATTTTGCAGTTAATATCATAAACTTATCAATTATGGCTTATAATTTTACAACCGAGGACAAGAACCAATTAAAGAAGAAAGGAATTTCTGAAGAGAGAATTGGTGAGCAGTTACGCTATTTTGAAAAAGGGTATCCAGCTCTTAATATTAAGAAACCTGCTTCAATTGATGAAGGTATACTTCAATTAGATGCTGATGCTCAGAAAAAGTATGTTTTGAAATGGGAGGATTATTTGAAAACTGATAAAAAGGTAACAAAATTTGTTCCTGCATCGGGTGCAGCTAGTAGAATGTTTAAAGATCTTTTTTCTTTTCTAGAAAATGATGCTGATGTGCCAACTACCGATTTTGTGAAAGACTTTTTTGAGAATATTCAAAAGTTTGCTTTTTACAATGAGTTGAATAAAGTTTGTATTAAGGCTCATAATAATACAATTGATAAATTGATTTCGGAAGGAAAATACAAAGAGGTAGTAAGCTCGCTATTGAGTGAAGATGGTCTCAATTATGGAGAATTGCCTAAAGGTTTATTGCTATTTCATAGTTATACAGATGATAAAAAGAGAACACCAATGGAAGAACACCTGGTGGAAGGTGCAATGTATGCTAAAGATAGCAACAGCAATGTAAATATACATTTCACAATATCTCCACATCATGAAGAGCTGTTTAAAGATTTGCTCAATAAAAAAAGAGATAGTTTGGAGAAGAAATTGGATGCTCATTTTGATGTCTCTTTTAGTATTCAAAAGCCTTCTACCGACACAATAGCTGTGGATATGGATAATAAACCCTTTATAGAAAATGGAGCATTATTGTTTCGCCCAGGAGGGCATGGAGCACTTATTGAAAACCTGAATGACTTGCAGTCTGATATTGTTTTTGTGAAGAATATAGATAATGTAGTGCCCGACAGATATAAAGAGAATGAAGCCTTGCAGAAAAAAATGTTGGCTGGAGTATTGGTTGCTACACAAACAAAAGCATTTGACTATTTAAATAAGTTAGAGTCGGGAGATTACACGCAAGATGATCTTGCAGAAATAGAGAGTTTCATTACAAATGATTTGTGCATTACTGGAGATGGTTTGATGGGAGATACCAGAGAGGAAATTGCACAGTATATGATTGATAAGCTAAACCGTCCAATAAGGGTTTGTGGTATGGTGCGCAATGAGGGTGAGCCTGGTGGTGGCCCATTTATTGTTGAAAATAAAGATGGCAGTTATTCACCACAAATATTAGAAGGTTCTCAAATTGATGAGAAAACTGCTGCAGATTTAGCAGAAAAAGCAACCCACTTTAATCCTGTAGATTTGGTTTGTGCTATAAAGAATAGAGAGGGCAAGAAGTTTGACTTGCTTAACTTTGTTGATAAAGACACAGGATTTATTTCTTTGAAGTCTAGCAGCGGAAGATCGCTAAAAGCTCTTGAACTACCTGGTTTATGGAACGGAGCTATGAGCGATTGGAATACCATTTTTGTTGAAGTGCCAATTATTACATTCAATCCCGTGAAAACTGTGAATGATCTTTTGCGTGATGAGCATCAATAGTAAAACTGAATAAAGAGAATATAAAATAAAATTAATTCAACGCTGTTCGAAACTCTTATGAAAGGGTTTTGAATAGCGTTTTTTTTGTTTAAAGCACAACTGCCAATTTGGCATCTATATAGATATAATGTCATTCTGTGAAAAGAGGTATATTGTATTGTGTGAGGGCTCTTTCATCAATCGAGAAATATTATCACTTTCAATTGTACACTCTTATTCAACTAGGGATTTTATCAAAAAGAACTTCTTTTTATAATTGTTGAGTTTTAAAACCTTGTTAGAAATCTCAGTGCAATAAAGCATAAACATTGAAACCTAATTAGAGAGTCTCGGAATGAAAAACATAAACATTGAAATACTCGTTTGGGGTTGTGAAACGCAAATTATAAGATAAAACTGCTCTTTCTGAAGAAAAACAGCCTAGACATACAATAAAATGCTTAAAAATACGATAAAAGAGAGATTTTGGTGTTTATGAGTCATTAGGTAGGGAATATGCCGAAAAGTGTCAGCAGATATGAGAAAATTAAAACAGACTCGTTTATTTGTAATATTATAACTATTAAGAAGAAAAAAGATTCATATCTAAAAAAATAAGACGGGAGAATAAATCAGAATGTAAAAACATAAACATGGAAAAGCATTAAGAATGTTCAGAGTTATAAAAACGATAACATTTTTTAGAGAAGAAGATGCTCCCGAATATCTCGTAATTGTAAGGGAATATATATTGGAATAGTCTCCATGTATATAATTGCCAGCATATCAATATGTTGTATTTTTTACTGTTACTTGATAAAGCTTACTGTTGTAGTTGTTGCATTATTTTCTTAGTCTTAATAGTGTTAAAAGGCGTGGAATTAAGCAGCCGCTTGGTATGCAAAAGTGATTTCTGATAATTTTGACAATGAGGATATTTTTAGTTATGGGTTAATTAAACTAAATATAACATTGTTGATATATCAGAAAAGTATCTTCCTTTTTGGTGGTTTTCCTAGGGCACCTGCATTTTTATGTGTGATCCGTAATCTGTACATAAACAAAGCAGTCTGTGAGGGTTAACTGCTAGCTTCCTTTCAAGTATAAGTATTAACAAGGAAATAGGAGAAAAATAATAAGCTTTTTACGTATTTAGAAGATTTATTTGTAACTTCGTGTTAGACAAATAACAATACTCCATCTTGCATATAAACGCAAGACTTTCTATTTTTTTTTTATATGAGCGAAGACAATAAAATATTGGATGAAGATAAAATGATTGAAGACGAATTTCAAGCTCTTCTTGATGATTACCTCTCGTCTAACCACCGCAAAAAGGTTGATGTAGTAACCAAAGCATTCAACCTTGCAAATGAGGCTCATAAAGGGTCGCGCAGGCGTTCTGGCGAGCCTTATATAATGCATCCCCTAGCAGTAGCTCGTATTGCGTGTAAGGAAATAGGATTGGGTTCAACTTCAATTTCTGCTTCATTGCTTCACGATGTAGTTGAAGATACAGATTACACTATTGAAGATATTGAGATGATTTTTGGTGAAAGAGTGGCGAGTATTGTAGATGGCCTCACCAAGATATCAAGCGGTATGTTTGGTAGAAATGTTTCTGCACAAGCAGAAAATTTCAGGAAGCTGCTACTTACTATGTCTAACGACGTTCGTGTGATACTTATAAAAATTGCAGACCGTTTGCATAACATGCGCACTTTATCGTCAATGGCCCCTGCCAAGCAATATAAAATTACAGGCGAAACAAATTATATTTATGCACCATTGGCGCATCGCTTAGGACTGTTTGCAATAAAGACTGAGCTAGAAGAGCTTTGTTTTAAATATGAGCATCCTAAGGCGTTTGCTGATATTACTGCAAAAATAAAGGAAACAGCTGATGAGCGAAACCAGATATATGAAAATTTTGCAAAACCTGTTTGGGCTGCGTTAGATAAAATGGACATTGAGTATGAGATGAGAGCACGGGTAAAGTCCGTTAATTCTATCTCTAATAAAATGGAGAAAAAACAAGTCGGATTTAATGAAATATACGATTTGTTTGCTGTACGAATTATTTTTGAAATTTATCCAGGCATGGATGAGAAAAAACAATGTTGGGATATATATTCTGCCATCACTGATATTTATAAACTTCGTCCCGATAGAATTCGAGATTGGGTGAGTCGTCCAAAATCAAATGGTTATCAAGCTTTGCACTTAACTGTGATGGGGCCAGATGGAAAATGGATTGAGATTCAAATACGTAGTCGCAGAATGGACGATATTGCTGAAAAAGGATTTGCTGCACACTGGAAATATAAAGCTGATAAAGTAGAGGAAGACACTGAGCTTGATAAATGGTTGAAAACTATTCAAGAAATATTGGCCAATCCTAATCCAAATGCTG
>CAZBVD010000175.1:0-4360 GCA_964495235.1 uncultured Dysgonomonadaceae bacterium
AATTGGGAAGAGTTTTATAATGATGGAATAATGGGGCTTGGATGGGATAAGCTTGATGACTTGAAAAACTACAAGAGTAAAGAGGAAATAAAGGAAGCGCTTGATGAAGCTTATGGTGGTGATGGTTCGAAGAAAAATGATACTACTGCAAATGATGAGTTTGTGAATGTAATGCAAGTTGGTGATGTTGTAATTGCTAAAAAAGGTGTGTTCGGACTGCTTGGTTATGGTGTTGTAGCATCGGGTTATATATATGATGCTACTAGAGACGAGTATAAGCATATTAGAAAGGTGGATTGGAAGTTGAATGGTAGCTGGCGTATAGAAGACCAGATGGTAACAAAAACTCTTACAGATATTACTCAATATGATACTAAAGATCCTAATTACAATACATATTATGAACGTTTGCTTGGTATTATGAAGGGTGTGGAAAATGATACTATTGATGATGGAAACACTAATAAAATGAACTTCCCCTTAAACACTATCTTCTACGGACCTCCAGGTACGGGCAAAACATACAACACTATATTGCGTGCTGCTGAAATAATAGAGGATAGAGAGATAAAAGATTATAAAGAGGCGTTGGAAATATTCAACACAAATCTGCACAAACAGATTGAGTTTATTACGTTTCATCAGAACTATAGTTACGAAGATTTTATACAAGGATTAAGACCAGATACTGACAACAACGAAGAGTTGACCTTTGAGAAAAGAGATGGTCTGTTTAAGAAGATTGCAGATAGGGCTTTGAAAAACTTGAAGGAGTGGGAAGAGCCAACAGTTTATAAAAAGACTTTTGAGGAGGTGTTTAATCAATTTGTTTTTCCTCTAGTAGAAGGTGAAGTGGAGGAGATTGAGATTGGAATGACAAAAGTGTCGTATTATATAACTGCAGTAACCGATAAATCTATTAGTTTTAGAAAAGCAAGTGGCGGTACTGCTCATACAATGAGTATATCTACTTTGGGTAGAATGTATGAAGCAGAGTCGGTGATGGGTATTAAAGGTCTTAATTCTTATTATGCTCCTCTATTGGAAAAGTTGTTGAAAATAGGGAAAGACTCATCGGGCAAAAAAGAGACTGTGCAAAAGAAAAACTATGTAATAATTATTGATGAAATAAACCGTGCCAATATATCGAGGGTGTTTGGCGAGTTGATAACGTTGATTGAGCCTGATAAACGCTCGCATGGCGAAATTCCTTTGGAAACCCAATTGCCATCGGGCGATAGATTTATGGTACCGTCGAACTTATATATTATAGGAACAATGAATACGGCCGACAAATCGATTGCGCTGCTAGATATTGCGTTAAGGAGAAGGTTTGTGTTTGAGGCTATGTATCCTAAATATACAGAAGATGGGTTGACGATAAATGATGAGGCTATTTTAAAGTCTTTAAACGAGTCTATAATTGCTGATAAGGGGCATGACTTTCAGATAGGCCACTCTTTTTTTATGGATTCGAAGAATGAGACTTATAATTTAGAAGAGAGAATGAATAGAAGGGTGATTCCTCTTCTTCTTGAATACTTTATGAATGATGGCAAAATTGTATCGCAAATAGTAAACAAGGCGCTTATTAATACAAAGTACGTGCTTGATGATAAGGCATGGCCACTAATAATAACGGAGCGAAGAGAATGATAAATCTTTTTGAATATCAGAATAAGGTAGCTGAGCAAGATTCGTTTGAAGGCTTGGAGGGGTTTCTTGACGAAATATGGAACGCTCGTGAAAAGAATTCTTTTTATGCTGAAAAGGATGATGATAGGGTGGAAGCACAGAGGTTTCTTCAGTTTATCTATAAAACAGGTGAGTTGAAATCTAACAAGTATGTGGGGGTAATTCATTTTGAGGGTAAAAAGATAAACCTATTGCCTAAAATATTTCATGATTCACAGAAAGAGTATTCGGCTGTTGAGGTGACTCAAATTCATAACCACATACTTTGGTGGTTGAGTTATTGCAGTAAAATAAAGTTCCCCAATTATAAGACTTCGCTGGGTGATGCCAAGAGTGATTTCTTTGAAGTGCTCATTTATCTGTTTTCGAAGTATACACGCGAGCTCTTAAATTCGTCTATCTATCAGCAGTATGAAGATATAAATAGGGAGTTGACCTTTATAAAGGGCAGGTTGAATGTGAATGAGTACATCAATCAGAACCTAAGTACGGGTAGATGGCACAAACTAAACTGTACATTTGATGCTTTTGTGTTTGATAATGAGTTTAACAGAATTATAAAGTATGTGGCAACGTTGCTGTTTAACAACACAGAGAGCCAAGACAATAAGAAGAACCTGAGGGAGATATTGTTTATCTTAGATGAGGTGTCTGACGAGAGAGCTACTGCCGAACAGTGTGCTAAAATATCGTTTAACCCTATGTTTGGTGAGTTTGAAACGGTGCGTGATTACTGTTTGTTGTTTTTGAATAACTGTATATCGTTTGACTATAAAAACGATTTGAAGCTATTTGCTTTTTTATTGCCAATGGAGTATGTTTTTGAAGACTTTGTTTTTGGGTTCATCGAAAAAGAATTTGAAAAAGAGATTGAAAAAATTACTGTCAAAGCTCAAAGAAGTGATACCTATTTAGATGTAGGAGAGACATTTTTGTTGAAGCCTGATTTATGGATTCAAACAAAGCACAAGTCACTTATTGCAGATACTAAATATAAGATTATATATTCGGATGAAAAAGACCCTAAGAAAGGAATCAATCAGAACGATCTCTATCAGATGATCGGTTATGCAGTGAGGTTTAAAGTGGATGAGATAATACTGTTTTATCCTGATACAATAAAACAAAATCAGGAAAAACAGACAGAATTCACGATTAAAGATGCTTTAGCAGATGATAAGGAAATTGCAATTAAAGCATATCAGTTACCAATAATTAATGGTGCACTTCTTTCTTCACCCCTAAAAATGAAAACAGATTTGAGTGAGCTGTTTGAATCGACAAGGCAGGATTTGAAAGATAAGATTGAGGAGATATTATTGCCAATGGTAGTGGATGAGGCGGAAGATGAGTATCATACAAACAATATTTTATAATTAAGAAGATACAACCATGACAATCCACAAAATAGAAATACAAGAAACACTATCAAGAATAGTAGAGATAGAAGCATCATCAGCCCAAGAGGCTATTGATAAAGCAAGGGAGATGTATAGGGCAGAAGAGATTGTGCTGGATGCAGATGATTGGGTGGGGACGGAGATAGAGAAGTTTGAAGAATAGATAATGGATCATTTAGATGAATTGGGAAACTAGCGCGAGAGCATATAAATATAATACGCTTCACAAGACTTAGATATAGTCGAAACTGCTGAGTAAGTGAAAAAAAAATTTGAAAATGATAAATGATACTATGTATAATATAAATGTATAATACAAATACTAAAAAACTATTATGGAAAAAGGGGTTATTACGATTTTGTTAATTGTGTTTTATTTCACAACAAGTGAGGCACAAATTTCAACAGTGAGAGAGAGAATTGAAGACTCACACGAGTACTATGTAGATGCTTTTAATAAAATAAAAGATGCTTTGAATTCGATTGATAACTGCTACAATGCGAGATCGTTGAATAGTATCCATAGTTATGCAAATGATGCTGAAAGCTACTTAAGCAGTGCTAAAAGAAATCTAGGATATGCTGAGGACGAAGCTAGTGATGCAGGGAGTAAGGCCTCAAATATTGGTTGTTCGAGAGCAAAAAGTAATGTTGAAAGTGCAGAATATTATTTCTATGATGCAAAACGGAAAATAAACTCGGCAATAGATGAAATGTCAAGTGCATCATACGAAAGTGATTATGATCAATTAAAGTATAATTTATCTAATGCAAGAGATTATATTAATAGTGCCCTAAAACAAATGAGTTATGCGGTTGATGAATTAAATAATGCAATGAGTGAGCTTAAAAAGTGTAGTTAAATTAAAAAGTAAAACAAAGAGATACTTTCAATGGCAGCTAATACCTACATGAAAAACTGACACAAGCTTCTACTAATGGTTCAAGAGTTGCACAATAGGGGGTTATGATAATATGAGAATAATACCTTCTTTATCGCCATCGGGTGTATATTGGCGTTGTAGTTTTTTTGATAAGGCTACACGAAAGCAGTTTAATACCATAGAATGGATATTTGAATTTGAAGGGGGAAGAAATTACAAAGAGATAAACTTGACTTTAAAGACGATGGCTGATATATTTGTAAAAGAGAATTCAGATTTTATTGAACTTTGCATTGGGAAGGATGAAATATATAGAAAGTGGTATAGCGAAAAGCTTGCACAATTAGAGAAGGATGAGTTGCCTTATGCTTTTGCTGATTA
>CAZBVD010000176.1:0-4317 GCA_964495235.1 uncultured Dysgonomonadaceae bacterium
TATTAAAAGCAGAATAATTAGAATGAATAAAGATTTAAAGTTTGCTCTTATGTGAAGACAGAAATTAATCTTATTTTTGCAATAATCATCTTCATTGTCTAAAACCATTTTTAATCTTCATGGAATGAAAATACTTCACACAGCCGATTGGCATTTGGGAAAACGATTGGATAGCTTCTATAGATTAGAAGAGCAAATACTTGTTTTAAAT
This sequence comes from uncultured Dysgonomonadaceae bacterium, assembly GCA_964495235.1. Lineage (GTDB taxonomy): Bacteria > Bacteroidota > Bacteroidia > Bacteroidales > Dysgonomonadaceae > UBA2632. The sequence continues at coordinate 212 of CAZBVD010000176.1, forward strand.
GAGATTTGCAAAATAGCAGACCAGCAAGCTGTTGATGCAGTTATTGTTGCAGGCGATCTATTTGATGCCTTTAATCCACCTGTAGAAGCAATAGAACTGTTGTATAAGACATTAAAGCGGTTGACAAACAATGGTAAGCGACCCGTTATAGCTATTGCAGGTAACCATGACTCGCCCAATAGAATAGACTCTCCTGACCCACTTGCACGTGAATGTGGAATATTATTTATGGGACTTCCCAACACACACGCTCAAACACTACAACTAGAAGATGGTTTTGAAATAGTAAATACAGACGCGGGTTTTATGGAGTTCAAGCTACCAAGTTATGACTATCATTTGCGAATAATAGCTACTCCCTATGCAAATGAAGTGCGGATGAAAGAATACCTTGGAGAGGAAAAAGATGTTGCACTGCAAAACTCTCTAAAGAGCAGTTGGGAAAAGCTAGCAGGAACTTATTGCGATAATAAAGGAGTAAATATACTAGTAACACATCTGTACATGCTAAAGCGAGGAGGAGAGGTGCTGGAAGAACCTGACGGAGAGAAACCTTTGAAAATTGGTAATGCCGATCTTATTTACTCCGATGCTATTCCATCTCAAATACAATATACTGCGTTAGGACATTTACACCGCTATCAGAATGTAGGCACAGAAGAACGGCCTGTTGTATATTCAGGCAGCCCATTATCATACTCCTTTGCAGAAGCGGGTCAACAGAAGTATGTAAATATAATAACGGCTGAACCTAATAAAAAAGTAGCGTTAGAAAGAATACCTTTAAAAGAAGGGAAACAACTGGTTTGTAAGAAGTTTAATAGTATTGATATGGCTGTTGAGTGGTTGACTCAAAATCAGAATACATTGGTAGAGCTAACCATAGAAAGTGATGACTTTTTAAAATCTGAAGACTTAAAGAGACTCCGCAATGCACATAGCGAAATTGTGCATATTATACCAATTGTAAGCAATGACAATATGTTGGATTCAAATACCAAGCAGGTCGATCTGAATCAAGATATAACAAAACTATTCACCGACTATTTCGAATCGGAAAAAGGACAAAACCCCAATCAAGAAATTCTAGATTTATTTAAAGAAGTAATCAACCAAAAATAATGATACCAGTAAAACTAACTTTGGAGGGCATATACTCCTATCAGAATAGACAAACTATAGATTTTACAGCACTTACAGACGCTGGGTTATTTGGAATATTTGGAGCAGTAGCATCGGGAAAATCGACCATATTAGAGGCCATCACATTTGCACTATATGGAGATTCTGAAAGGATGGGTGGCACTAATAGAAATTATAATATGATGAATCTGAAATCAAATAAAATGTATATTGATTTCGAATTCCTAAACTTCGAAAATAAAAAATATAGAGCTGTTAAGGAGTATAGAAGAAATAGCAAAATATTTAGTGATGTTAAAATCTATAGTAGTACATTCTACAAATGGGAAAATGATGAGTGGGTGCCATTAGACCACACAAACTCAGAAGCAATTATAGGATTAAGCGCACAAAACTTTAAACGCACCATCATTATTCCTCAGGGAAAATTCAAGGAATTTATTGAGCTTAAAGGTACTGACCGCACTAATATGATGAAAGAGCTATTCAATCTGCATCATTACGACCTTGCTGACAATACTAGAACCTTATTTATAGAAAATGCGAAGAAGTTAGACAAATTAGATGGAAGGCTTTCTGGCTATGAAGATATTTCTAAAGAAATAGTTGCTGAGAAAACAAAGCTTTTTAAAGAGCAACAAACAAGCTTTGACAAAAAAGAGATAGAACACAAAAGGCTGAGTGTAGCCTTTGATCAATTGAAACAGCTAAGTGCTGACTACCATTACTTGCAACAACAAAACAAAAAGATTGCTTCTGAAGAAGTTAGGAAAAAAGAAATTGATGAGAAAGAAAAATCTCTAAGACTGTATGTAACAACACAGCAAGAATTTGACGAAATACTACGGTTGAAACACGAGCTCACCAAAAAGACAGAGACCCAGAAGAGTAGCCTTAGCAATATAATAAGAGGACTAGAAACAAATCAAGAACAATTAGACTTAACAGATAAAAAGCTAAGCGAGTTAAAGCCTTTTATTGATTTATTAGAAGTAAAGAAACAAGAAGTAGCAGACCTTGAACTCATTGGTAAAATATTGGCTTACAAAGCTGAAATAAAACGGGGAGAAGAGCGAACATCCAATGGACAGAAAGTAGTTGCCAATCTATCGCAACAATTTGAATCTTGTACAAAAACAATTAGAAATACTGATGATAACATTGATGAAGTAAAAGGAAAGCTGATAGATGCAAAAACTCTTACTGATGTTGAGCTTTGGTTCTCTACACACAATGCACTAACTAAACAAATTACTGAGAGAGAAGAAAGAATTGCAAGTATAAAAGAACAGATTAATAAGATTGATGAGAATTTCGAAAACTTGAATTATTCCAAAGACAATTGGAAAGACGCTCTGGAGAAACAAAAAACGGTGTTGAACAAACAACTTTCTGAAACAAACACGCAGAAAACACAATTAGAAGTAAAACAACAGATAGCACATTTTGCTAATGAAATACATGATGGCTCAGCATGCCCACTTTGTGGTTCATTTGAGCATCCAAACATAATAGAGATAGAAGATGTTGGCTCTGACATTCTAAGCAACGAAAAACAGCTAAAAGCACTTGAACAAGAGATAAAACAGAATGCAACGCTCACTATTGAGCTAACCAGACTTCAGGAGGCCAACAACAGCTTAAACAAAAGCAAACTGGATGTTGAAAATGAACTAAATAAATTGGAGGAAGAGAGAAAACAACATCTTTTGTTGTTTGTGTGGGAAGACTTTTCACATACCGATGAAACTACATTCAAAACAAAGAAGATAGCTAATGACAAGCTAAATGCAGAAAAAGAAGAATTAGAGAAGCGTCAAAAAGAGAATCGTACTCAATTAGAGCAAATAAACAAGAAACTTACAGAAGCCAGAGAGTTATTGGCAAAAATTGAAGATGAAAACAAACATAATGAAACACTTATTCTATCAAGTTCTAACCAAATAAAACACCTTCAACTTGCAAATTTTGAACACCTATCAATTGAAACTATTGAAAAAACTAAGGTTGAAAAAGAAATACTTATCCAAAACAAACATGAAGAATACAAAAAACTAGAAGCTCAGAAGCATGAATTGCTAGTTACAATATCAGCCCAAAAAGCAACTAAAACAGGAATTGAAGAACAAATTAAACAGTTGAGTCAAGAGCAGAAAGACAACGACAGTAAGATTGACACAAAGCTATCTAAAACAACCTTTGAGTCTATTGAGGCAATAGAACATCTGCTAAGTAACAAACGCGATGTTGAAGCTGAGAGGGTCCTTATTGAGAGCTTTAAAATAGACTATGCTAAACTTAAACAATCAATTGAAGAATTAGAGAAAAGATTAGAAGGAAAATCATTTTCTCCAGAAGGGTTTGTAACTAAAGAAAAAGAGTTTCAAGAGAGTGAAGAGCAAATAAATAGTTTACGTGACACACTAACAAAACTGAGATACGAACTAGAAGGCATTCAAAAAGAGCTTGAAGAAAAATCAGAACTCCTGGTTGAAAAAGAAAAATTAGAAAATCGCAAAGAAAATATATCAACCCTCAGCCAGCTTTTCAAAGCAAGTGGTTTTGTAAATTACGTATCAAGCATTTATCTCCAAAACTTATGCGCTATTGCTAATGAACGTTTCCATAGATTGACAAAAAATCAATTGAGCCTGCAAATAAACGACAAAAATGAATTCGAAATTGTAGATTATCTCAACGATGGTCGTACACGCTCAGTAAAAACCTTGTCAGGAGGACAAAGTTTTCAAGTATCACTTTCTCTTGCACTTGCATTGGCTGAGAATGTGCAAAGCTTAACCAACTCTGAAAAGAATTTCTTTTTTATTGACGAAGGCTTTGGAACACAAGATGCTGATTCTGTGAACATTGTTTTTGAGACATTAAGCAATCTTCAAAAAGGAAACAGAATTGTGGGCATTATTTCACACGTAGAAGAGTTGCAAGAACGCATTCCCAAATCA
>CAZBVD010000177.1:0-4263 GCA_964495235.1 uncultured Dysgonomonadaceae bacterium
AAAAAAAGCAATTATCTTTTACAGATAGTTGCTTTTCTTTTTTTACCCCCCCTCTCGTATTTTAATATACATTCCATCATAACATAAACCTATACGAGAGACATGCCATTGATTAAAACATCATTTACATTCCTTTTTTTGTATCAGCATCTTTTTTGGGTGTTGCTTTGAAAGCCGATCCATCATCGTTATATCCTACTGGCGCTGTACCCAACTCTCCTTTTTTAATTTTATCAAGTTGCTCTTGCCTGTTATCAACATCAGAAGTGTTTTTTGGGCGTGAAGATTTACTTTCTAATAGTATTGGAGGATTCTTGCTAGACTCACTCTCTTCTATTCTCTTTTGATATTCTTTCTCTTTTTTGTTTTCCATAATCTTGTTGCTTTTAATCGTTTGTTTTAGCCACCTCCTAGAATAAGCTCTAAAGAGTTATTCTAAAGTAAAAACAAACTCATAGTCGTTTATGTTCGATAAGAGATACCCTCAGCTACTGTAGCAGTTTTAATAGTAAAATAGTTGAATTGGATTGTTTTTTCTTTGCTGTGCTGTTCTTAATGGCCACAGATACCTAGAGCCTCATCCTGGACTAACCTGAGCCCTGCCACTTTTAACACTTAATGTTTAACGTTATTACCTCACCTCTTCTTTATATCCGGCAAGGCTATAATGCAAAGGAACTTCGCTACCATTGGTGCGATAAATACCGAATTTGAAATAATAACCCTCATCATCATTGCGCCCAATATTGTAAGTTTTATTATTTACAATATGATTGTTTACAGTGCGTCCGTTCTCGTCATGCTTCATATATATATCCAACTTGCCGGGTTTAAGTATATTGTCGTTCCATTTTTCGTAAACAGACCAATCTACATTAACCTCAAAAGTAACCCAAGTGCCCAACGGAAAATCGTTAATTGGTAATTTATATGCCAATGCAGCACTTTTATTTTTGGTGCTGTTTACATCGCCTATATTTGCTGTTGCAGGGTTTATGTTGCATCTCTCAGATTTATCCGTCATCCAAGTCTTGTCAGAATTGGCTTGAATATAAAAATAGCCACTGTTAATACCAAAAGCCATAGGGGGATAGCCGCCTTGCTCTACAAGCCAACCATTTTCTTCTCCTGTAGCTTTATCAACACCCGTATCTTTCTTGAAGTCCATTATTTGGGTTAGCGCTATAAACTCTTCATCGGTTAGTTGCTTTACCTTGTCATCAGTGGGGTCGTAAACTAGCGTTCGGCTTGGCATGCCATGCCACTGAGCAAAAATTGTGTGCACTTCTCTGTTTATATCCTTTGGAAGGAGAACAGAAAATGTGTATTTCATTTTAGAGCCCTGCTTGCAACTTCCCTTACCATAATGATATACAGTTTTTGTAATTTGTTTGTGTGCATAGTTTATGTGTGGTTGGCTCAAAAAATCATTGCTTGTAGCATAGCTGTAAGACATCTCTACCCTACCCTTCGATCCATCGCTGTATCCTTCAAGGGTATTATCGCCTTCTTTCAATTCAAAACGATAAGATGGTTTATCATCAAACATGTTTTCAAAATCATACTGAAGCGCGTAATCGCGCTTCACGCCAACAGCCACCCAGTTATTATCTATAACCTGATTTTGCTTCACAGAGTCTGTTTGCACACTCACACGCTCTAATAAAGCCAAAGGAGTGAGATCATCTGAAGGAGACACCTCATCTACAATGTGAATTGTGCCCCGCTTAATAGTTTTATCCATTAAGTACATAAGCAGTTTTGGAGCAGTGTCTTCTTTTCCGTTTAAAACATACACCTTAATAAAGTTATAGTTGGATGCAGGTATTGGCAAGTAAAAGATTGACTCGTCAGCTTTGCGATATACACTTATAGTATTCTTAGTGATGTCCTCACCAGATGTTGCAACAATACCTTTTTCAGAGTCACTCAAATCCAGTTTAAAATCGCCTGTAATTGCTTTATCGGTAACTATCCTTACCATGGTATATTTGTTTGTATAATCTGTGAGGTCTATTTTCAGGATTCCTGTTAAATGAGTAAAGTTTACTTTATCGCCAATTATTGAACCCAACATTGGGAACTCTGTGGAGTTTTCAATAGTATTATAATCAGCCTTTAAAGACATGGAGATGATATTGTTGTTTAACGCTGGAAGAGAATAAGCAGGAAAAACGGCTCTATTGGGAGCAGTAACCCTGCCCCTGGTTTTGAAAGTGCCGTTAGGCTCACCCCCATTGCCCTCTAAAGTAAAAGTTGCCTTTGTGCCATCTTCATCAAAAGCTACAAAAGCATCGCCCTTGCTCCATGCAGCTTTGCCGTCGTCTTGTATAGATACACGAGAATTGATAGTGCTATTGGGTATTTGAGCATAAAGTGTATTAAAGGTTTCGCTAAAAGATTTATCAGCCACCCCATTATCATCAGAACAACTGCTAAAGGCCATAACAGTAATTGCAGCAATAACTGCAATAAAAGAGTATATTTTTGTCATTTAAATCATATTTAGTTTCTCACTAAAAAAACCGACATCTTCAACATTTATCTCCTACAAAAACAATATTCACATTTGCATTGCTGACCAATACATCCACCTTTCGGCCCTGCTTAGCAGAGTCAAAATACAATACATCTCCTCTCCTCACAATTGATAATGGCACACTATAGTGTCTGCCTTCGTCTATCATGCTCACCACGCCATACGGGGCTTTGTCTATTACTTGGTGGGCGAAGTGGAGGGGCATTTGTCGGTCTTTGCAGCGCATTTTGGGGGGTTAGTTTTATTTTTATTAATTTCTTGTCTGTCTGTGTGTGTGTGTGTGTGTGTCTGAATTACATATTGTAGTTCTTAAGCATAAAGATAATGGTAATCTTTACATTTAGAAACAAAAATTACACTAAATGAACGCTCTGTGTATATAATCTAAGGCATAAGAATTACATGAGCGAAAATTAAAGCACTAAATCCGAGCACTGGATTTGAAAAGAAAAAAGGCATTCTCAAATTTCTTGGTAGTTTATTGTACTCAGAACTTGTAGCTTTTAGAAATAAGAGAGTAAATATGAGGTAAATGTCCAGTCTATCAATGCAAGATTAGAAAAAGAGGAATTGTTGGTCAAAACCAACAATGCAAGATTAGAAGAATATGAGGTAAATGTCAAATCCATTAACACAAGACTATAAAAAGAAGAGTTGTTGGTCAAACTCATTAACACAAAACTGTAAAGAGAAGAGTTGTTGGTCGAATCCATCGACACAAGATTGAAAGAATATGAAGTAATAGTCAAATCCGCGATGCAAGATTTGGATGCAAACTTACATTTTTCAATGTCCAGGCTGCATATTCGCGTCAGTGGAGAGAGGGGAAAAGTTAAACTATTGAGGATAAAAAAACTGACACCTTTAATATCGAAATACAAAGGTGTCAGTTTAATTCTGTTCTGCTGTCGCTAATTAATAATTTATCCATACATAAGGGTTACTTTATTTGCATCTTTGAACACAAAGCCATCTCTTTCGGATTTTGAAAATATCCATTTATCATCATCTTCAAGCATAAGAATAAATAGCTGTGTTGCTAAAACTCTAAAGCAGTTAAGATTGGGGCAAACAGCTCTGAGTTGCTGGTTAAAATTTTCATTTACACTCAGTTCTCTTAAAAACCCTCCTATTAACATAGCAGAGTCAATAAACGATTTACCCTGTTTCTTTATAGCTTGAATTTTTTCACGCAATTCTTTTTTAGTGAAACTGTGCAAACGATAATGTTTTTTGTATTGGATATAGTCCTCCCAATTTTCTTTGATAGGAGTTTGGTCTATGGGACTATTTATAACTTCTCCATTTAAATCTAGTAACATAGCATTCTGTTTTTATGGTTCTGCCTCAATATTGAGAGAAATAGCCCAAGGAGTTTCTTCAGTTTTTACAGTTTCAACAATAAAACTCGCTGTCTAGACTATTCATTATTAAACACCTACAATATATGAATATATTTCAATAAAACAAGTATTTTCAAGCAAAATAACACTAAAACAAACACTTATAAGGCTTTGATGTAAATTTCGCCCATTATACCTCATCTTATTACTCATCAAGAAAAACTATTTGCCAATACCAAACAATTGTGTATTTTTGTTGGTAATAACTATAAGACTATTCATTGGTTTTTAGCAAGTTGACAAACAATACATAGACAACCGTGCTATCGTGCTGTTTTCACACAAAACATTACTCAAAGCTGAAGATACTTTTGCGAATAA
>CAZBVD010000178.1:0-4260 GCA_964495235.1 uncultured Dysgonomonadaceae bacterium
GTAATAGTAAAGACAGGGGTACTTGTTGATGGGTACGACGGTAAAGTTGTGACATTGAGTAATGGAGACACAATCAATTCTGAAAATGTGATATGGTCTGCTGGTGTAAAAGGAAATTCCATTGGTGGAATTCCCGACAATCTGTTGCTACCATCTGGAAGAATAAAAGTGGATAGAACAAACAAGATAGAGCAACTTGAGGGTGTGTATGCAATAGGTGATGTGGCGTATATGGAGACAGATAAATATCCAAAGGGGCATCCTCAGTTGGCTAATGTTGCCATTGGACAAGCAAAAAATTTAGCTAAAAACATTAATAAAATAGAGAAAGGAAAAGGTGATAAGCTGAAGAGTTACGAATATCGCAACTTGGGCACAATGGCAACAGTGGGGCGCAACAAAGCTGTGGTTGACTTGCCTTTTGTTAAGTTTAAAGGGCGTTTTGCATGGTTTGTATGGATGTTTCTGCACTTAATGCTAATATTGAGCGTGAGGAACAAATTGGTTATATTTATTAATTGGGCTTATAACTATTTTACTAAAAACAGTTCGTTGCGCTTAATTCTTTTAGATGATAAAAAGGATGCTGATAGGTAGAATTAATTAACCCAACTGGCTCACGCGGATATTCAGCCCTATTATTGAGCCCCCACATGAAAGGTTTAGTGGCAGAGCAATTGACACAAAGGAACAAGAGAAATATGAAAATTAGAAAAGTACAACAATCAGATAATAAATTCTTAGCCTATCTTATTAAGGAGGTTTTTGAAGAACACGATGCCCCAAGGGAAGGGACTGTGTTTTCAGACCCAACAACTAATAATTTGTATGAATTATTTAACAACAAAAAGTCTGTTCTTTGGGTAGTAGAGGAGGACAATGAAGTATTGGGATGCTGTGGAGTATACCCTACCCCTGGTTTACCCAAAGGCTGTGCAGAACTAGTTAAATTTTATCTTATGCCAAAAGCACGTGGCAGAAAGATAGGAACAAAACTATTGGAGCAGAACATTCAGTCTGCTATAGAGTTGGGGTATTCTCAGTTATACATTGAGAGTCTGTCGCAATTTGATAGAGCGGTGATGATGTATAATAAATTTGGATTCAAGAACCTTGAAAAACCTTTGGGCGATACTGTGCATACATCTTGCAACATTTGGATGATTAGGGAGCTTATAAGTAATAATACTGTGTAAAGCTGCTTGTTAGTTCTCGCACGCACCCATTGAAATGTGTGTGTATATACTCAAATTTTCCGGTTTTGAGATATGAAGAATACTAAGATAGTTTTCAGCTATTATACGTATTGCGCACCAAAAAACTCTAAATGTATTTCGCTTAAGCGTTACACACGCTCAGCAATTAATTCTGGGGAAGTGTTACTAAAGATCGCAAGCGGAGCCTTAGCTATATCAGCTTCTGCAATACCTGTTTTTCTTATACCAAAGGTTTGCCCAGTATATTATAACCGCCAACTAACCACTCATTAAAGACACTCCCTCTTTTATTAACACATACACACATTACTTATCAACACACACCAAAAAAGCAGTACAAATAGCTCTGCCATTGCTTCTACATTATTATTGGTGCACTTAACTAATAGTGTGGATGATATTACATATATAATTAAAAAAATGCCTATCTTTACAGTTAGTTTTTCGTATCAAAAGAAGAAAACAAACAGCTTACTGCTTTTAGCTATTTTGTGTAGTACTTATATTTCTTTTTACATATTGTGAAAATTAAAAACAGTCACATTGTTTGGTGTTATTTCTTTCAAGTTAACTTACAACATTATTAGTAACCAGTAATAGAAACATAACTGGGTGATTTAGGATTAGTACGATGGACTTTTAAATAAAAAATGAATAATTTAATAACTATGCAATCATAGAGCTTCGGAATATTGAGGTTATGTGATTGTTTTTAAAATAATGATACCTTGAGAGTAAAAGAAAAAGTGCTATTAACCGGTGCTTCTGGGACCGTAGGACAAGCAGTATTAAAAGAGTTGTGCTCAGTTAAAAACAAATATGATGTTACAGTATTTGATGTAAAGACAAGCAAAACAACAAGAAAACTCAAACCTTTCAGAGATGAGATAAATATTGTGTATGGAGATATAACAAATGAGAGCGATTTAATAAAAGTATCGCATAATAAGGATATAGTTATACACCTTGCTGCAATAACACCTCCTTTGACTGATGATAAGCGAGCCTTATCTTACAAGATTAATGTTGAGGCAACAGAGAAGCTAATCAGGCTTTTAGAGCTTCATTCTCCCAATGCTTTTTTCTTATATAGTTCATCCATTTCAGTGTATGGAGATAGGTTAAATAATCCACTGATAAGTATAGACGATAAGTTAGATCCAAGTGAAGATGACGAATATGCTAAAACAAAATTACTGGCTGAAGATATTATACAGAACTGCAAACTTGATTGGGCTATTTTTAGGTTAACTGCTATAATGGGTGAATACAAAACATCTAAATTGATGTTTCATCAGCCTCTTAAATCTCCGATGGAGATAGCTTCACTTGAAGACACTGCAAGGGCTTTTGTTAATGCAATAGATAAACAAGTGCATCTTTCAAACGAGATATTTAATTTAGGCGGAGGAGAAAATTGCAGAATAATGTATGATGATTTTCTTTCCCATTCATTTAAAATTCAAGGTTTAGGAGAACTTGATTTTCCATCAAAGACATTTGCCGAAAAAAACCTCTATTGTGGTTATTATGAGGATGGATATGTGCTGAATAATATTCTGAATTTTAGAAACGATACGTTGGAAGAGTATTTTGAAACTCAGAAAAGAAGTGTATCATTTTTAAAAAAACTAACTATTTCAATCTTCCGAAAGCCGATAAAGAAATACTTGCAGAGTCAATCAGAACCTTTAGCAGCATATGTTAATGAAACAAAGTCGACTGAATACCATTTAAAGTCTAACAATAAAAAACAAGTAGAATAAAAAACCATCTTTTAATGATTGTAAAATAAATGCATATTAAGACATGTCGATAGTTATTGACTTGCCAAATTAATAGTTCAATTCTTATACTGATACAGTGTGTTATTTCAATTTGTCTTCTACTGTTGGCGCAGATATTCATCCGTGACGATAATCATAGTATTCTTAGAGTTAGCAGACATTAGCGAACGAATTACACTAAAACCTACCAACAACATTTAGTTTGATTTTATCAAATCAACCCACACGAAATGATTCGTTCGGGAGCGGTAATCAGATATGCATCAACGTAGATACCATAATCATTCAGATCACAAAAAACTCTTCTTATTATATCATAGCTGGGAGCTTCTAGTACATTTGACAACTCATATCTACACATCTCACAATATTTTCGCCATTCCATTAATCTAACTATCCCTATCATTAAAATATTTTGTATATTTGAAGATAAATCTCATTTCAAAAAAAATGATGAGTACACTATATAGAAAAAATAACAATTGCTCCGCAACACAGATTCACAATCATCTTCATGAACCAGCATAAAAATACAAATGGTGAGTTTACATATGGTGGAGTCACCATACATGTGGGAGCACAATAAGAGATATAGATAAAAAATAAAATTATACAATACACTATGAAGAAAATTTTAATTGCAGCAAACTTGTTGCTTCTTCTCATTATTAGTTCGTGTGCGAACAAAGATGAGCACAAAGAAATTGTGGTGAATGTGAAAACCGACACCGTGAAGGTATATGGTAGCGGCAAAAGCGCAAACTTTCCTGGGAGAATTAAAGCAGGAGACGACATTAATCTCTCTTTCAGAATTGCGGGACCCATAGCAAGCATTAATGTATCGGCAGGCAACTTTGTAAAAAAAGGACAGGTGCTGGCACAAATAGATCAAAGAGATTACGAAATCCAATTGGCAGCTACCGAGGCTGAGTACAAGCAGGTTAAAAACGAAGCCGACAGGGTGATAGCACTTTACAAAAAAGAGGTGGTAACTGAAAAAGATTACTACAAAGCTGTGCACGGTTTGGAGCAAATAACGGCTAAGTACGATGCCCACAAAAATGCATTGGCCGATACTAAGCTGACAGCTCCGTATGATGGATATGTACAAAAAACCTATTACTCGGCCAGAGAGACTGTGGGTGCGGGCATGCCTGTGGTATCTATGATAGGCACCTCAACAATGGAGGTGGAAATAAACATACCTTCTAATGTATATGCCAAGAGAGACGAAATAGAATCTTTTGTGTGCACAA
>CAZBVD010000179.1:0-4255 GCA_964495235.1 uncultured Dysgonomonadaceae bacterium
CCAAATAAAACAACGTCAGTACTGATGTGCTTGGGGAATTTATTTATCAGTAGTGATTTGTATGACATGAGGGTCGAAAGTTTTCTATTCTGCCCATTCAGGTTATAAACTAAGCCTACTTTTGCATCAACGGCATTGAGCCCCGCATTGGGAAATTTGGTGTTACCATTAGAAAAATGAGTGAGTGTGCCCCCTGCAATCAAATCAAACTTGGTAGAGAGGCGCTGTTTGAAGTAGAAGTTAGCATTCATATATGCATTTAGCTTAGAACCAATTATTTCATTGTCTCGATTACTTTCTTTATCGTAGGGTTTCCAACCTGCTGATAGGCCAAAGTTCCACTCATAGTTGAGTGACAAGCGTGGGGACAATTGTGCAATAGTAGCCCCTTGAAAAAGATAGAGAGCAATGGGGTTGCCTATCTCGGCCGAGTTTTCAAAGTGGTAGTGTGATAGCCCTAAGCCTTGGTACACACCTCTATAAATATTGTTTACATAAGAGGTGGGTCGAAACTGGAACGAGTATTTAAGATGAGTGGAGTAGAGGTGCCTAATAGGTTTACCCGTCATATTGTCGCCTTTCAAAAAAGGATTGATGCGTAATATATTGCCTGGCCTTCCCTCTATTCCAAGTTGATAAATGTAAGGGCGTGAATTGAAAGCCGAGTCTGTAACATTTTGGCTTAATAGATTTGTGACACATAGCATAGATAAGCAGAAGAGCAAAAGTGCTCTTCCAACTTTATCGGTGCTTCTGTGCATGTAGGTCATAAAGACTGCCTGTTTCACGGTTGGTGTTTATATTGTTGTGCTATTGTTTTGTGTGTTTGGTCTTAGGTAGGGGCACTGACCCGAGTCCACCGCCAGCGCGGGCAGCACTCTAGCAAAAAGGCACAGATAAGAGACCAGCACCAGCCAAGTAATTCAAACTCACCATTGTCAGCTGTCAACTGTCCACTGTCCATTATTCATACTACATTCTATCTGGAACATCAATTCCTAGTAGCTTCATTCCTTTTTTAATAGTTAGGGCTACATTTTTTGATAGCATCAAGCGAAAAGCTTTTAGGATTTCGTTCTCTTCTCTCAACATAGAGAAATCGTGATAAAACTGATTGTACTCTTTCACTAAATCGTATATATAGTTAGCAACTAGCGACACATTGTACTCTTCGGCTGCTTGTGTAATTACCTCTGTGAAGTCGGCTAGCGTTTGCACTAATCCTTCTTCTTTTTCAGATAGCTCTACTGCCCCAAGTTGTGTTGGTATCTCTATATTTTGCTCTGCAGCCTTCCTTAATACAGATTGAATACGAGCATGCGTATACTGAATAAATGGACCTGTGTTTCCGTTGAAATCAATAGACTCTTCGGGGTTGAAGGTCATGTTTTTTCGAGGGTCAACTTTTAGTATAAAATACTTGAGTGCTCCCAACCCTACCATACGAGAAACCTCTTCTGTTTCTTCAGGCGTGTAGCCATCTAGCTTGCCTAATTCATTGGAAGTTTCACGAGCAGTCTTTATCATTTCTGCCATTAGATCATCGGCATCAACTACAGTTCCTTCGCGCGATTTCATTTTCCCGTCGGGAAGCTCTACCATTCCATAAGAGAAATGCACCAATCCTTTACCAAACTCATAGCCCAGCTTATCAAGTAGCGTAGAAAGCACTTTAAAGTGGTGTTCTTGTTCGTTTCCCACCACATATATCATGGTGTTGATAGGATAGTCGTCAAAACGAAGTTTGGCTGTACCAATATCTTGGGTCATATATACCGATGTGCCATCGGCGCGCAACAATAGTTTGTGGTCAAGTTTCTCTTCAGATAGGTCTGCCCATATAGAATTGTCTTCTTTTCTGTAGAATTGTCCATCTTCTAGTCCTTTTAGCACCCTCTCTCTTCCTACTAGATAGGTGTCCGACTCGTAATATATTTTATCAAACGATACACCCATCTCTTTATAGGTTTCGTCGAAACCTTTGTAAACCCAGTTGTTCATCATTTTCCATAGACTCACAGTATCTGCATCGTTATTTTCCCATCTCAATAGCATTTCGCGTGCTTCGGCCATAAGGGGAGATTGTGCTTCGGCTTCTTCTTTAGATAATCCCTTAGCTTGTAGTTCGGCTTGTTCAGCTTTATATTTTTGGTCGAATAGCACATAGTAGTCACCAATCAAATGGTCGCCTTTTTTTCCACTCGATTCAGGTGTTTCATTATTGCCCCATTTTTTCCATGCCAACATCGATTTACAAATATGAATACCCCTATCGTTCACAATATTGGTTTTTACCACACGCTTACCGTTAGCTTTCAATATTTCGCATAGCGAATGTCCTAAAAGGTTGTTGCGCACATGCCCCAAATGCAAAGGTTTGTTGGTATTGGGCGAAGAGTACTCCACCATGAATAGAGGGGCATCGTCTGCAGGAGTTGCTATTCCGTAAGATGGATTGTTGTTTATCTCCTCCATTAAGCTTACCCATACAGCAGAAGACAATGAAAGATTTAAGAATCCCTTTATAACATTGAAAGATTCAATAATGGTGGAGCCTTTTAGCAATGCTTCGCCAATTTCTTGCGCAGTATCCTCAGGTTTTTTCCTGGATACTCTTAAAAGTGGAAAGGTTACAAGGGTATAGTGTCCTGTAAATTCCTTTTTTGTTTTTTGCAATGTAATTTGAGCCTCGCTCACTTCTGCATCATATAATTGAGCAATTACTTTAATAATGGCTATTTGTAAATCTTTTACTATGTTCATTGTTTTGTCTGTTAATAAGATATAGAGATGCAAAAGTATAAAAAAATGAGCAAACTTCACCATTTACAGGGGATAAGAAAGTTTAATGGATATGGGTTATGCGGTTTTAGGGTTGTGTTGTGGGTAGATTGCTGTAAAAAACAAATAATAAGTTCAATAACTAGCAATTCTTTTCAAGATGTTGCAAACAAGTGAGCATAATATAAAAGAAGAAATTATGAGATAAAAAACCGCAAGTAGTGTAGTTTTTTCTAGTTCTATGCACAATGCCATAGTTAATCTTTTTAACTTGTATCTTAAATTATGTTGGCTGGAAGTGAAGTCAAAGTTTTGGGTCAATTTATGTTTAATCAAAAAATAGATAAAGGTAATATTAGTCATTCTAGAGGACTCTTTCAGTAAATTATGAGATAAATAGCTGCAGTGTAATAGGTTATATGAAATATGGTCTATTCTGTTTTCATTCTTTATATATTGAAGATGTTTTAATATGCATATAGTTCTAAAAACAACAAAACGTTTTTTCAATTCTAAACTTTCTTATTGTATTGCAAGTTTTATGATTTTGTATCTTGAGAATAATTTGTGGTTTTCCTGTTTTGTTTTTTTAGAGATTGCTCTTTTCTTTCTTGTAAATCGTTGTAATAGTCTAAATAAATGCGTCTGTTTTAACTTTGTCTTATCTGTTGACATCTCTCCGCTTATTCCCATCTAATGGCTCACAAATGGCAAAAACAACTTTTATCGCTTTTTCATTCATTTTGTTTCATATATAGGCTGTTTTTCTTTAGAAACAACAGTTTTACTTACTATTTTACTTTCCATATTTGCAAACGCGTATTTCAATGTTTATGTTTTTCAATCCTAGACTCCCTGCGGAGGTTTCAAGTTTTATGTTTTTCTCTTCCTAACTTCTCAACTAAGGTTTAAATGTTTATTTTCTTTAATAAATAGACTTCTGCGGAGGTTCCAATGTTTATGTTCAATTACTAATAAATTCCTGCAGAGGTTACAATACTTATCTTTAATCATTAATTAAATCTCCATTAAGGTTTCAATGTTTATGTATTATGACTCTAGAACTTCTGTCAAGGTTTTCATATTTATGTTTTATTGTTCTGATACTTAAGTGAAATTTCAACGTTCAAGTATTATAACATCATATCGGTTTTAAATAATGGAAAGGGGTTTTGTAATGTGCGATGGTCATTTTATGTTATACCCTGAGCTTGTTGATGGTGGATTGCATATACCTTGGGATTAGCACATAATTAACACTGATCTGACTGATTAACAGGCTATCTGCAGCAGGAGCTCCATGGCACTCACGAAAGCATTGCGCTTTTAAATAAACCAGCCCTTTGCGCTATAGCGTCTTTGCGAGAGATTTCTTGCTCTGTGTGGCCTTGGTATCTTATTGTTGGCTATGATAAACAGATTAGAGGCACAAGTCTGGAGACTTACGACAGCAAAGTGCCATCTTTATTTCTTC
>CAZBVD010000180.1:0-4227 GCA_964495235.1 uncultured Dysgonomonadaceae bacterium
ACATGAGCCACAGCTAAGGCAATCAAATGTTTTGTCTTTTCAGAAAGCGCACCTTCTTTAAAAACAGTATTACTAAAGTTCATCCATGCCTTCATGCTCTCTGGGGCCAAAGAGGTTCTTTTGTGAATCATCTCTTTGCTGGGGTTAGGAAACATATTCGATTCTTCCATTTTCTTTAATCTTTAGTCTATTTTGATTCTGCTTCATCTTTCAAAAACTGTCGCAATACATATTGTAGAATACCTCCGTTGCGATAATATTCAATTTCTATTTGAGAATCCAAACGAGCAATTGCCATAAACTTCTTTTGCTCTCCTCTTTTGTTTTCAACAATCACTTGCACCTCTTTGTGGGGAGTTAGATCGTTCTCTATACCTATGATGGTAAAATTTTCTTTGCCACTAATATCGAGTTTCTGTGCAGTATCGCCTTCTTTAAACTCGAGTGGTAATACGCCCATCCCCACCAAGTTGCTGCGATGTATTCGTTCGTAGCTTTCGGCCAACACACATTTTACACCCAATAAGAAAGTTCCTTTTGCAGCCCAGTCGCGTGAAGAACCGCTACCATACTCTTTGCCAGCCATTACAATCAGAGACGTATTATCCTCTTTGTATTTCATAGCTGCATCATACACAGTCATTTCTTCCTTTTCAGGCAAATAGCTGGTGTATCCTCCTTCTTTTGTAGCGAGTTGGTTTTTAATGCGCACATTGGCAAAAGTTCCACGTACCATCACCTCATCGTTTCCACGACGTGAACCGTATGAATTGAAATCTCCTTTTACTACTCCATGCTCAATAAGGTATTTTCCTGCAGCTGAATATTCATTGAACGATCCGGCTGGAGATATATGATCTGTTGTTACACTATCGCCTAACATTAAAAGAGCGCGTGCATTTTTTATATCTTTCAAGGTTTCGGGTTCGTCCGATATGCCATGAAAGAATGGTATCTCTTTAATATAAGTAGAATTAACATTCCACTCATATAGTTTCCCCAAAGGAATCTCCAAGTTGCGCCATGTTTCGTTTCCTTCAAATATATTACCGTAGCTTTTCGCAAAATCATCGGGAGTCAACACACGTTTCATTATCTCATTTATCTCCTCATTGGTTGGCCAAATATCTTTTAGATAAACTGGATTCATATTAGAATCGTAGCTAATAGGCTCATTGGTTAAATCAATATCAACACGACCCGCAATAGCATAAGCTACAACAAGCATGGGCGACATCAAGAAGTTCATCTTCACTTGTGGGTGAATGCGAGCTTCAAAATTTCTATTGCCAGAAAGAACAGATGTAAGCACTAAGCTATGACTATCTGCTACCTTTGCAATATCTGGAGCAAGTGGGCCCGAATTTCCAATACAAGAAGTACAACCATATCCTACTAGGTGGAATTGTAATGCTTCGAGGTCTTTCATCAAATCGGCCTTTTCTAAATAGTCTGTAACTACTTTAGATCCGGGAGCAAGCGATGTCTTAACCCATGGTTTCACATCAATACCAAGTTCACGGGCTTTCTTTGCTACCAATCCTGCACCAATCATTACATAAGGATTTGACGTATTGGTACACGAAGTGATTGCTGCAATGGCAACTGCTCCGTCTGACAGCATGAATTTTTCCTGACCTCTAGTAATCCACACAGTTTTCAAACCATTACGCTGAATAGCTTCAATTTCTGTTTCTGTTTGCACTTGTTTATCTTTCGATTTAGAAGGCATCATATCTCCACCTTCACCATCAAAACGTGTTATTGATTTATCTATATCTCTATCTTCCCACGATATATATTCACGTTGATATGACTTATCTAAAAGATCGATAAATTTATCTTTAAAATCTTTCAAAAGTATCTTGTCCTGTGGTCTGCTTGGTCCCGCCACTGTAGGTTCTATGCTCGATATGTTCAGTTCTACAACATCCGTATATTCAATGGCGTCTTCGTTTTCGCGCCAAAACATGTTTGTTTTACAATAACTTTCAATCAAGTTCAATTGCTCAGACGAACGGTTGCTTTGTTTCATATACTCCAAAGTCTTATCGTCAATGGGGAACAGTGTAACTGTACAACCAAATTCGGGAGACATATTACCGATAGTGGCCCTGTCGGGTACAGAAAGATTATTAAGTCCAGGTCCGAAAACTTCTACAAACTTACCTACTACGCCATACTTTCTAAGAATATTAGCAATTGTGAGTACTAAATCTGTTGCAGTAGAACCCAATGGTAGTTCACCAGTTAGCTTTAAACCAATCACTTCGGGCATAATAAAATAGATAGGTTGTCCGAGTATAGCAGCTTCCGCCTCTATACCACCAACACCCCATGCCAAAACACCCACACCATTTACCATAGGTGTATGACTATCTGTTCCAACAGCAGTATCAGGGAAAGCCATTCCGTCTCTCTCAATAACACCTTTAGAAAGGTATTCTAAGTTTACTTGATGACAAATACCCATTCCTGGAGGAACTACACTAAAGTTGTCAAACGAGTTTTGCGCCCATTTCAGAAACTGATAGCGCTCTTTGTTACGACGATATTCCTCATCGATGTTACGACTATAAGAATATTTTGTTCCGAAATAATCAACCTGAACAGAATGGTCAATTACCAAATCCACTGGTATCAAAGGATTGATACCATTTGGATCTCCCCCTTTGCGGGCTACTTCTGCGCGAAGCGCAGCAATATCTACAACTGCAGGAACGCCAGTGAAATCCTGCATCAACACACGAGCAGGTTTAAAAGGTATATCTTTATCTACAGCCTTGGGCTTCCAATTCAGGAGTGTTTCTACATTCTCACGCGTTACAGCAAAACCATCATAGTTACGCAGTGCGTTTTCCAATAGTATTCGTATAGAGAATGGTAGTTTCTCTATGGTGTATCCTTGCTTCTGCAATTCGGGTAGGCTATAATAGGTTAGACTTTTACCGTTAACCTCTAAACTTCGTTTAATCTTAAAAATGTCATTCTCCATGTCTGTGTTTTGTTTTATTGTGCTATATAGGTTTCTGCTACTATATTAAAATACTTCTTTTATAATTGCTTCTTCTTTAACATGCAAGTTGCGAAGTTGTTCTTCAATACTATCCATCATTGGTTTTGGACCACACAAATATACATATTCGTGATTGTTAACACCATGTTTTTTTAGAAACTCTTCAGTTATCAAACCATGTTCAAACTCAGCAGCCTCTTCTCTTGAAAGAATATTGATAAAGTTGTGTCCCAACATATCTTTAAACTCAGCATTGTGAATAATGTCGGCAGCTGTTTTGTTTGCAAAAAGAAGCTTGTTATTGTTCAACTCATTCTTTGCACTCAAATGACGAAATATAGAAATGAAAGGTGTAACACCCGCACCGCCTGCTATAAACACGCCTTCGCCTTTATAATTAATAGTTCCCCATGCATCACCAATTATTAGTTCATCACCTGGCTTCAATGTCAACAATTCATTGGTAACCCCTTCATGAAGTGGATATGTTTTTATTGTAAACTCAAGTTGATTCTCATCCGGTAGGTTGGTAAATGTAAAAGGTCTTTTCTTTTTCTCCCAACCTTCTTTGTTGATTGCAACACGGGTTGCTTGTCCTGGCGTGAAATTGTAATTTGCCGGTTTCTCAGTCTTAAATCTTAAAACATCATGTGTTACATGATCTACTAATTCGATTTTAACAATGTGCTGTCCCATATTCTTTGTTTTTAGAAGGTTAGTGAAAAAAGATCATTCTTCTAGCTTATAGCAGTTGCTTTTCCAGGAGAATAGACTTTGGAAATAAAATATTGTTTTCTAAATGAATGTGCAAATGCAAATCATCTTGGAATTCTTTTAGCATAGCAAAAGTTACTCGGTATGTATTACAAGCATCTACAGGTGGAATATAATTACTACTCAACCGTTCTATATCTCTAAAACGATCTCCCTCGGCAGAATGTTCGCTTTCCATTTCATTTATTGGGTTTTTAATGCTACCAAAGTTTGGCTTTTGCAACATTTCACCTTTGCGTTTGGCATTTTCCATTTTACGAATGAACGGAAACAATATGAGTTCTTCCTTCTTCATGTGTTGCGTCAAATTGCCAACAGTTTGCTGAACGAGTTCTTTTATTTCATAAAGCTCTGTATGTTTTTCACCATGAACGTCACATATTTTCTCCAAATAAGCAATAAGCTCAAGTGATTTATCTTCCACATATCTGTGATGA
>CAZBVD010000181.1:0-4222 GCA_964495235.1 uncultured Dysgonomonadaceae bacterium
ACGTAGCCGGTGTTATCGGTTCGGCTGTTGCAGCTGGTATCTTACTCGGATTCTTGATTTAAGAATAAAAGTGTAATACTAAATAAACAATAAAAAAACCGTGGACTTTGATTAGTCTGCGGTTTTTTTGTTTTATATATTACTGAACTAAACATACCTGTGTAAACAACCATAAAGCATAGTGGAATAAAGGCTATAAAGCTATAGAAGATCATCTTTTTTGCATCTACAGCTTTTCTAGCTGCAGATATTCGTTGCCAAATATTGGCTTGTATCATCCACGTAGCGCTAAAGGTTATTACCTAAGCCAAGTTGCCGGACACATTAGTGAAGATAGAAGTGTAACCCAATTTTCCGTTAGCAATAGCTATGGCTTTAACAGCCTCTATGCCTCCAGATTGGGTATAGGCTAAACAGAACAAAAAAAACACCTGTAAATAAGAAAAACAGAAATTGCAGTAAATCTGTTACAACTACACCCTTGAATCCTCCAAAGAAAGAATATGTTAAGACTATTACCGTTCCAACAATTACTCCTATAACATAACTCATATCGAAAAAGGCTTCAAAAAACTTCCCCACTACAATTATTTGCACAGCGATGTTGAGCAGCATGAAAATGACAATGAAGATGGTGAGAAAAAACGAAACAGTACTATTGTAACGCTGACTCATTAGTTGTGGCTGTGAGATAGTGGAGACATTTCGAATACCTTTAGCAAAAAGGCACATAAGCCCTGTGGCTAAAAGAGCTTGCACTCCGTAGATACAAAAAGAGCTTAAGCCATTACGATGAGCATGATCTACAACATCAAAAGCTGTGCCTCCACCCCACCACGATGCAATAAAAGTGATTGATAAGTAGCCAAGACGGTAACGAACAAGAGGCAAAAAAAGCTTCACTGCTTTCACTCTTTCTATTCCATATCTCTATCGATACTAAACCTAAGGTATATATAGTGAGAAATATAATAGAAATGGTTGTATTCAACATATATCGGTTATTTTCTTGTTTGCCGACACCTATAAATAGTTCTGAGTAAAATCAGCATCGTTGACGTTAGATGATTAAATAATAAAGATGAAAATTGGATGATTATTCAATTGATAAACATCCAACATTCACCTTATTATTAATCTGTTACAAATATAATCTGTTTTTGTTTATAAAAAATACAGACTCTAAATTATTGAACTTTATGTGATGATCTAATATCTGCACCCCACATTAGTTTATTACGCAAGGTTTCGAAGAAAGTGTGGCCTCGTCTTTTAACAACCGGCTGAGCGTAATCAGCCTTACTTATTTCGAGAACAGTATCAACACTCAGAGTTTGAGATACTCCATCTAACGATACCAAATAATTACTGCTTCTACTCTCTACGTTCAATCTTATTTTACTATTACTATCAACTACCAACGGTCTAGAGTTCAGACTATGAGGTGCAATAGCTGTAAGAATAATGTTAGGCGCTGTAGGCACCATAATTGGACCTCCAATACTTAGCGAATATGCTGTAGACCCTGTGGGTGTGGCCACAACCAACCCATCTGCTTGATAAGAGGTCAAATACTCATCATCTATATAAGCGTGAATGGTAAGCATTGACGAGGTGTCTTGTTTCAAAACAGCCACTTCGTTTAGAGAATAGTTAGCAAAATCTTTAATATCTTCTTTTACTTTTGTCGAAGTGGTAATAGCAGTGGTTTTAAGCAACATGCGATTTTCGATGCGATAGTTATTATTGAAGATTTCATCTAAAGTCTCGTCAAGGTCTTCAAACTTAATATCGGCTAAGAAACCAAGCCTGCCAGTATTAATTCCGAGTATTGGAATTTTTCTATAAGCAATTTCAGCAGCAGTTCTAAGAAAAGTTCCATCGCCACCTATACTAAGAGCCAAATCAACTTCGGGAATTGATGAATGAAAAAGATGCGTGAAAGGCTTAATCTTCTCTTTTAGCCCAACTGATAAAGTGTTGAAGAAAGTAGTTGGCAAGTATATTTCTATACAATGGTTCTTAATCTTTTGACAAATAGCATAAAACTGATTTTCATACTCCTCAGGCTTGTTATTATACAAATTGCCAAATAATACTATCTTCATCCTTTTATTGTTTTATTTTTCATCAGTATACTAAACCAGAAACTTTGCCTGGTTTCATTATTTATAATAATCAGGATATAACTATATATCTAAGTAGTGCATTAACTCTTTCAATCTATCTTCATATGTTTCACTCATCTTGCCATCTCGCATAAAATAGTAAACTACATTGTAGCTAAATCGCTCAAAACTTCTGAGTACGGCTGAAATATCAACAACATCCATTTTAAGAGATACAAGCAAGCTTATACCATTTTCTAGAGGAAGAGTTTCTAGGCTAATTATTTTCACATTATTATCTTCAACTAAGCGAGCAATCTCAGAAAGGGTGTAATCTTTGACTGCTACATCTAAGATTATCAACGAGTGCTCGTTTTCTGCCAACTCTAAATACTCTTCAGGGTTGGTTGCAGAGATAAAACTCTCTATCTGCTTCTTGATGAATTCTTTTGATTGCATATATTTTATCCTCTTGTCTTAGTATATAATTTTTTATCCTAATACAAAGATGTAAAAAAAAATCATTCTTTATGAGCAACAAAAGAACTATTTATCTTCCTTACTTTTCAAAGTGGATGAAAAATTGCGTATCTTTGCACTAAAATTTATCAATTGCACACAGTGCCTTATATAAAGACTATGACTAGATTAAGCGTTAATATAAATAAAATTGCAACTTTGAGAAATGCAAGGGGAGAAAATCTTCCAGATGTATTGAAAGTTGCTGAAGACTGCCAACGTTTTGGTGCAGACGGAATAACCATTCATCCAAGACCAGACGAAAGACACATCACAAAGAAAGATGTATTTGATCTTCAGTCAAAAATAACTACTGAGTATAACATTGAGGGATATCCATCGCCAGAATTTATTGCAATGGTAAAAAGAGTAAAACCCCATCAAGTAACTTTTGTACCTGACCCTCCTAACACACTCACCTCTAACGAAGGATGGGATACAGTTACCCATGAACTTTTTCTGTCTGATATTGTTTCAGAAATGCAGGCTGCGGATATTCGCACCTCTCTTTTTATAGAGCCCGATGCAGAAAAAATAAAAGCAGCCTCAAGAATTGGAACAGATAGAATTGAACTTTTCACAGGACCTTATGCAAAACAATACGCACAAAATAAAGAGGCAGCTATAGCCCCTTTTATAGAAGCAGCACAATTAGCTAAAAGCCTTGGGTTGGGTTTGAATGCAGGACATGACTTAAACTTAGAGAACCTGAACTATCTAATTGTAAACATTCCTTCATTAAAAGAAGTTTCTATTGGACATGCACTTATTTCTGATGCACTTTATATGGGACTAGAAAAAACAATAAAAGCCTATAAGAATTGTTTAATAGCCTTATAAATAAGGAAGAAAACAAATCTGTTCTTTATCTTTACCTCATTCAATAAAAAAATAGACATAAACATAAATGCGACTGTAAGCTATGAATATATTACAAATTCCCGCAACTGTACTTGACTCATTGCAAAATGCTAGTGTAAACACTGATGTTCAAGCAACAAGTATGAATGCGTTTGAACTTGCTACTAAGGGTGGTTGGATAATGATTGTATTATTAATTCTTCTTGCCCTCTCAATCTATGTATTGATAGAAAGAACACTCGTCATTAAAAAAGCAAGACAAGAGGATGCTACCTTTATGAATAGAATTAAAGACTATATTCACGAAGGAAAAGTAGATGCTGCACTCGGTCTATGCAGAAAGACGAATACTCCTGCTGCACGAATGGTAGAAAAAGGAATAAGTAGAATTGGACGCCCTACAACAGATGTAACTAGTGCTGTAGAAAATGTAGGAAACATAGAGATAGCAATACTTGAGAAAGGATTACCTATTTTGGCAACAACAGCTGCAGGAGCGCCAATGATAGGATTTCTTGGAACAGTAACAGGTATGGTAAAAGCATTTATGAGCATGGCAGGAGAAGGGGCCAATGTAGATGTAACTAGCCTCTCAACAGGGATATACGAAGCTCTTGTAACAACTGTTGCGGGACTTATTGTTGGAATTATTGCTATGTTTGCATATAACTATCTTACCACACTCATAAAAGGAGTAATAAACAAGATGGAGATGCGCATTATGGAATTTATGG
>CAZBVD010000182.1:0-4175 GCA_964495235.1 uncultured Dysgonomonadaceae bacterium
CAGACAATGGAGCAGGCAAGTACAATTACCGCGATATTCGTGATGACAGAGTGCTCACCTACTTCAATTTGGCTGCAGGTCAAACCAAAATCTTTAGAGTAAGGTTGCAAGCAGCTTATAGAGGCACTTACTATCTACCCGCCGTTTCATTGCAAGCAATGTATAAGCCCAGCGAGCAAGCAAGAACGAAGGGCAGTTGGGTGACAGTGCAAGAGAATGAGAGGCAATAAATTGGTGTTTCATTGTGTTGAGGTATAGATTTGCAAAGACGCCCAACCTGGTCGTCTTTGCTGGTGTAAATCCCTGACTTGTGTCTTATCCCCCTTCTTAAAACACTAGTCAGAGATCAACGCCAGCCCATCACCCAATTGTAGCTGCAAGCAACGTACGATTCTATCTTCTAGAAAAATAGAATCATCTGTTTTTCATTATATTAAACTTAATGTTAATCATGTCAATGAACGTTTCTACCACCGTAGAAATGAAAAAGAAGAGATAAAAGTCTAATCTCACGTAGAGGATAGGTCGCCAATGGCATAAAAGTGTAATCCGCAGTTGTTTATTGCACATTTAAGGCATTGTTTTTCTCTTTGTTGCAAGACTATTCTCTATTTAAGTCTTTTTTGTTTAATCTACCGTCATGGAAATGCTTTAGTAAGAGTATAAACTCACTGTTTAGTACCTTTATTTTGCCGCAAACACATCTATTTTAGAAACACGAAGTAGTAAATCAAGAATTTTCATGGCGCTTAATATTTATCAATTAAAACATAATGTATACGCTTTACGTGTAATGCGCTACCTGCGCCTATTTTCAACACTTCCGCAAGCTCAGTGACCGCACTTCGATAAGCTATTTCAAAACATTTCCTCAACTGCAAATTCAATTATCAACTCTTTTTCTTTCAATTTTCTGCTGTATATTTGTTTTTAATTCAGAAAAAAGAGGCTCCTTTTTTCTCTCTTTTTTATTATACCACAAAGATACCCATAATAGAAATGCAGAGAAAAAAATTGAATAATATTTGATGAATTTCTTATGCATTTAGAGCAACTGAAAGGGTAGGTTTCGCTGGTTTGCAAACCTGTAGGGCTTGTTTAGAACCAATTAAGGTAAAGGAATATCGAAATTCAATACTTCGACAAGCTCAGTAACCGTACTTCGACAGGCGCAGCTCGCATTTATACCACCTCTCTAGAATTTGCGCGCCGCCCCCTTAGCCTCCCTCCCCAATAATGAGAATTACTAAGCATCAAACTTATCACTTTAGTCAATCCTGCGTTTTTTTGATTAAAAAGAAGAATAAACATTTTTGCAAAACATACACACACACATTGTATTTGTATTAGTATTTCCTTTACTTTACTTTACTTTCCTTTCCTTTCCTTTACTTTACTTTATAGCAATGCATTCGCATCATTACTTTGCGTTCATGTTTGATATACAGAGGGTTGAAGCCTTGCTAATTATCATTATTAAGCTTAAGTTACAATAAAGTGACCAATGTATCTTTGTCAACTCCAAACAAGTTGAAGCCATTTCAATTAGATTGTATCCTATCGCTATTGATTCTCAAGTTGTGCGTTATGCTATCAAAATTATGTTGCAATGCGTTCGCTTTCGCACCAACTATCTTTACCAGAAAAAGTGCCGGCCCCCTTAGTTTCCCTCCCCAATAATGAGAATTACTAAGCATCAAACTTATCACCTTCGTCAATCCTGCGTTTTTTTGATTAAAATGAAGAATAAACATTTTTGCAAAACATACACACACACATTGTATTTGTATTAGTATTTCCTTTACTTTCCTTTACTTTCCTTTCCTTTTCTTTCCTTTCCTTTGTTGAGTTTTGTTGGACTTTTTTGGATTTTGTTCAACACATGTTGATTTTGATATTTGCTGTCAAGCAATTAATCGTATGAAAAACAAAGTTTTAGTTGTATTTTTGCTCTGCTATCACAAGATGCTAACTGTAGAACTGTAGAGACAATTCATGAGTTCTTTCTATTAGATTAAACTTACCACTTGCTTCAATCTTAAATTTTCTCAACGAACACAAACACGCACGTTGTATATGTATTATACTTTCCTTTCTTTTCCTTTCCTTTCCTTTCCTTTGCATTAGGGGAGCTATGGCCTCCCTATAATTGCTCTTTTCTTAAACCTGCTTACAACTCGCTTCGTAACTGCATTAGAGAATGTTTTGGTTCTATTTCTATTCCACCACTTTTTTTGTTAAAGCACCCATTGTTCTCTTTTATGTAGTAGCTTAGCTCTATAATAAAATTGATCTGTTTTTGCAACTTACCTTTTGAAACTCCATAGCCAAAAGATTGCCTCCCTAATGGCCTCCCTATCTCTTTGTGTTGTATCATAAAATGATGCATTTATATTTGGAAAATCCGTTATTTCTAGCTATATTTATATCATAAATTTAATACAATTAAACACGTTTCGGTGCGATGTCTAATAAACCAAACACAATCAACAAACTAAAGCATCTAAGCACAAAGAAAAAGGTAATAATCGTCACGATTCTTGCCCTGTTTGTTTGGTACCTATTCTGTTTACCAGCCACATTGTTTGATACTCCCTACAGCACATTGGTAATGGATAGAGAGGGTGAATTGTTGGGGGCTCGTATTTCAGAAGATGGTCAGTGGCGATTTCCGCCAACAGATAGTGTTCCTCAAAAATATGCAACTTCTGTTATTCAATTCGAGGATAGAGGTTTTAGATATCATCCTGGTGTTAATCCACTGTCTATTGGCAGAGCATTTGTTCAGAATATAAAAGAGGGTAGGGTTGTGAGTGGTGGAAGCACCATCACCATGCAAACGGTGCGCTTGATGCGCAATGAGAAACGTACCTATTTCGAAAAACTTATTGAACTTATATGGGCTACACGCCTTGAATTGTCCCGTTCTAAAAATAGTATTCTCGCGCTCTATGCTTCGCATGCACCCATGGGTGGAAATGTTGTGGGAATTGATGCCGCTTCGTGGCGCTATTTTGGTCATGATGCTGCTTCGCTCTCTTGGGCTGAGGCTGCTACATTGGCTGTTTTGCCAAATGCTCCATCGTTGATGCACTTTGGTCGGAACAGAGATGCATTGCTTGGTAAACGTAACAGACTACTTGCTCGTTTATACGACAAAGAGATTATAACAGACACCGATTATCAACTGGCGCTTTCGGAGCCTTTGCCGAATCATCCACACGCTTTACCCAATCTTGCACCGCACTTAGTGACACAACTCTACAAACAACAACCAGGACAACATGTGCAAACCACTATTCAGCGCTCATTGCAAATGCAAACCGAAGAGGTGTTGAAGCGATGGAATGAGGAGTTTTCGCAAAATGCGATTCACAACTTGGCGGCTTTGGTGGTAGATTTAGAGTCCAATCAAGTAATGGCCTATAGTGGTAATGTTGGATTCGATAAAAACAAAGCGGGAAGTCAAGTTGACATCATTCAATCGCTAAGAAGCACAGGTAGTATTTTGAAACCTTTCTTGTATTGCGCCATGCTACAAGAGGGAGTGATGCTCCCCAAAGAATTACTGCCTGATGTTCCCATCAATATTGGAGGCTTCTCTCCTAAAAACTTTAGTTTGCAATACGATGGAGCAGCTCATGCTGATGAGGCTTTGGCTCGCTCGCTCAACGTACCCTCAGTGGTTTCATTGCGAAGATATGGAGTTCCCAAATTTCATCAATTCCTGCAACAAATAGGCCTATCGTCTCTCAAGAAATCTGCTGAGCATTATGGATTGTCACTCATATTGGGCGGAGCAGAAGCATCCGTGTGGGAAGTAGCCAATGCTTATGGCACATTGGCACGAACTGTAAATAGTTACAACAACTCAGAATCCTATCCTGAAGTTAAAAACTTCACTTTTATTGCCCCAACAAGCAAAGAGAAGCCTACTGCATCCACTTCATCTCCAGTTTTCAATGCGGGTGCTGCATGGCTCACCTTAGAAGCACTCACCAACTTGAATAGACCCGAAGAGATTGATTGGCAATCTATATCATCCATGAGCAAAGTGGCTTGGAAAACAGGCACAAGTTATGGTTTTCGTGATGGATGGGCTGTGGGTGTTACACCCCGATATTTGGTGGCAGTGTGGACAGGCAATGCCAGTGGTGAAGGTCGTCCCGGACTAA
>CAZBVD010000183.1:0-4120 GCA_964495235.1 uncultured Dysgonomonadaceae bacterium
GCTGTTCATATATATTATTGACTAGCTTAAAGAATGAGATAAAGTTTGATTTCCCCACCCCATTAGAACCTATCAATATATTTATTGGGCTCAGTTTTAAATCCATTGCTTTAATGGATTTAAATCCTTCTATTTTTATTTGTTGAAGCATAATTTATATCGTTTTAAATTCAACATCGCATCCTTCTTCAATTGTGAGTTTTGTTCAAAGGTTAGTTTTATTGTATGTTCTTTGAAAAGTCAAACATTAAATGATACAAAACTATTTCTTTTTGATTAGCAACACGATGTTTAGACGTATATGAATATTCAAAGTCAGTCTTTATCACAACCCTCTCCATTTTCTGAATAGTGCTTGTATTTACCTGCTCTTTTTTATCGTTAATCAGGTTTTTATCAAAAAACGAATTTATATGATGTCTATTTTCATCAATATTAATACCTTCAACCACAAAGCCAATCATACCATTTATATTAAAGTAAGATGAATAGTAATCAGTTACAAAACGACAAACACCGTTTTTCACATACTCTGCATTTAAACCTGATATTCCATTTGTGTTTTTATTATCTAATCTTTTACATTCAATAATGTAATAGGCTTTATCTCCAAGATAAGGATTAATAGGTAAAACTCGAATATCTGCTCTTCCTCTATTTTCGACTGTTTCATAATCAAAATGATAATTTGATAAGTTGGAATGAGCTCTTTTGAAAGAATCATCTTTAAGATAATTATCTAGCATTATATCCCGAATCTTATTTTCATCGTTCGGTAGAAATACTTCTGATAAATTAATACAGTTATAGCACATAATAACTCCTAACAAAACCTTCTCAAACTCTTTTTGATAAAACGCAGAATTATAATTAAAGCTTGAGGCATCTAAATTTTTAAACATCATTTTAAATCCCTCCCTGCTTTAAGAATAGCATCAGCAAATTCATTAACATCTAAATAGCCGATAGCTTTATGCCAAAGTCGCTTCTCATTTGGTTTGAAAATATAAAATGAGTTTTTATCAAATCCTCTTATATCTTTTTGTACAAATAACTGCTCAGTTATTTTTTCCGTCCCAAGTTGAATGAAAAAATCCATTATAGCAGACTCATTTTGTTTGTTTTCTATAATGATGTCCTTTTCATATTCTGTCTCATCTATTAACTTAAAAAACATCCCGATAATTTGATTGGTATGCCAAATTACAACAATAAACTTTTTGTTATTACTACCTAGACTTGTAGCAAAACGGTTGATGTAAAGTTGAGCGTAGTCGTTTAATATCGAATCATCAAACTTAACAGACCTATACAGGTTCGCCTTCTCATCATCTTTACCTACAATAAAAATTTTATTTACAGTTGTAGCATAATCAATTAGCGCTGTTTCACAATCAGACAAATCCAACTTTTGTAACACCTTGTCATTAATATCAGAGATATATTTTTCAATTTTCCGATTTAATTTGTCCGATTCGGCAGAAATTAATATTTCATTCTTCTTTTTATTGTATAAATCTCTTTTTATTTTCTCAATCTGTTCAATCTCTTTTTGAACGTCTAAGTTAAGATATGGCAAACTATACTTATCGTAATTTTGAGTTTGCTCTCTTTCTATCCCAATAAATGCAAATGAATTGATGGCATAATAACGAAGAATATCAGTTGAAAAAACAGCCTGGATATTATATAAACATTCAATATCTTTTTGATTAACAACAGATATTGAGGTAAGACTATCTTTAAAAAGCAAATCTTGTGTAGAAACAGCAGACTTAACAAATAGACTCTTCATATTAAGTCCTTTTCTGATTAATATCATAGGAGCTTTAAAAATCAAAGACTTTTTACTCCTAAGTCTATGAACCTTCTTTTTATTGAATTCTGAAACCTTGTCTTGATTGATAAAAAATGAATCAACTCCATAAACATCTATAAAAGACTTACCTATTAAATGCTCTGAGTTATATGTTGGGTTGCTACTGTACTGAATTCCTGTTCCTTCTGTAAATTTAGTTTCATCAGAAATCACTTCTTTAACTGTAGGATTATCTTTCTTAATCCTTTTCAAAAAAATAAAATCAAGATATGAGCCATAAACAAGAGTTTTCCAAAGCCAATCATATTCTTTCAACTTTTTCTGTTCAACTCTATTATAATCGCTCCTATTGATAGTAAACACTTTAAATTTAGAAAAGAACTTGCTTGGTTTCAAGGTGATATGCTCTATTACATTCTTGTCGGTGTTTTTATCATTTGCATATCTGTAAAAGACAACTGCAGCAGGAGCAATTGCAGGATCACTTGAACGGTCAAATACTTCATGTCGTACAGGAGCCAACTCAAAAACTCTATCTATAAAAAACTCTTGCAACCAATATGGTCTAAATGGGCTTTGTTCAGAATATCCCAGATTATAAAGTATAGAACTTTTAATAATAAAAACAATTTGCGTGTTAGTGGAACTAAAATCACTAACCCTTAAAACAAAACCTTCAGCTATTTCATTGTTATTAATTCCAATTTCAAATTCATTGTCTTGTGTTCTCTCTTTTATTCGTCTTTGTTTTACATAATCTTTACCGACACTATCCAAGCCCTTTCTTGAACTTGCCCATGGTGGATTCCCTAAAACAAAGTTAAACTCCTTGTTTTTAAAAACTTCATTATAAGGGGCGTCAGTATTAAAAAAGTCGCCAACAAAAAAGTTTTTATTTAAAAGTTCAGGAAATTGAAAGGTTTCAATTTCTGGTGGTTGCTGATAATCTAATAAGGTAAGATACACTGAAAAAATTGCAACTTGAACAGCACTCTCATCCTTATCAACACCAAAAATATTTTCTTGTGCTATCTTCTTTATTGCATTTTTGAATTCTTTTTTATCTTCTGACATTCCATAAACTGCAATATATTTTTCAATTATTTTTCGTAAAGTCTCAACAAGAAAAACCCCCGAACCGCAAGCAGGGTCAAGTACCTTACACGAAATCGAATCACCATTCTCAATAAGCTTTTTAGCAACAGTTTCACTAATTATATAATCAACTAGAAAAGTTGGTGTATAATAAGCCCCAGCACTAGCTTGGTTTTCTTTACCTATAAAACGCTCATATACATTGCTTATAAACTCAATGGGTAAAACAGAAAAATCATATAATTGGAAAAGAGATTTTTGATTCGTTTTTATCTCTTCACCTTCTAATAATCGCTTAACAAGATCAAATGCTTCATTAGGGATTGCATCAAATTCTTTTATACTAATCGGAAACAAATTGCCGTTAAAACCTCTTTCTTTGTCGCCAAGGTATTCAAAAAACTCGAAAAGCTGTTTTCTGTCATCTAACAACTCACATAAATCGATATTTATCCATTCTTTAGATTCACCATCAAAGTTTAACTTTACTTTCCTATCAATCAAATAGCGGATAAAAATTATTTTACCAAGTAAAGCATTAGCTGTTTTACGTTCGCAATCATATTTTTCAAGGAGTTTATCTTGTGTTGCTTCAATATTTTCCAATAATCGATAATCAACCCTATTATGATAATTAAAGTCGTTGTAGTACTTTTCAAAAGTTTTACCTGTAACTAACTCAAAATACTTGAAATCATTCAACACCTCATCACCTCCCAATTTCTCTAGAAGCTCGGTGTTTTCATTGATTGAAAAACCATTATAAACCGAAACCACACTGTCTTCTGAAATAATTACAATAGGAGTTTCATTAAAATTCCAAATTACTTTATGTAGCTCCTCCTTGTTTTCTGGATTTTCAAAAAAAAGGATTAAGGGTTTATTACCAAAACAAAAAATAGCTTTAGGCGACCATTTATCGGTATTTTCCAATAAACGAGTAACCCGACTAGGAAAATCAACCTTTTCTTTCCAGTTCTTTTTTGTAAGGTCGATTAATGCATCAGTTCCTTTTATCTCTAATTTTGAAAAAAGATATTCTAAATTCATAATCAAAACTCTTTATATCGTTTTAAATTCAACACCCGCATCCTTCATCTGCAACACCGTGTTGGTTTTCAGTTGGTCGTTGCCTTTAAATAGTTTGTCAAGGGCTATTACCTTTGCTGGCTTCAGGGCAATTACACTATCTATAATCTCTTGCGA
>CAZBVD010000184.1:0-4102 GCA_964495235.1 uncultured Dysgonomonadaceae bacterium
AAACCTGATTGTAAAATTTGAAAAAACGAATAGAAAATATTAGCTCTCTGATTGAAGGTTGGTGCAAGAAAAAATTAGTTTTTGCCCGCCCGCTTCTGCCCTTCGGGACAGTTGAGGAAGCCTACACACATTGCACACATTTGCAAATCGCACAGGCTGACCCACAAACCGAAATTTGCAAAAGAGTGCAATTTTTGCCAACGCCAAACACCATTGAGATATGTTAAGAAATTCCTTTTCATCTGAAAACCTGATTAAAATTTTCTACAATGAAAACAGAAAAGGAAATTTTGTTGAAGGAAAATATTTCCCAAGCCTAAATACATATACACGAAAAATTACTGATATCAACTCTGAAATAAAGGATTGGCGAAAACGATATGAATCAGGATTAATATCAAAAGAAAGCTTCTATGAATTCAAAGACAAAAAATATTTGGATAAAGTAGAAGTCCTTAAAGAAAAACAATCCAAGATTAGAGAATTAATTCAAGAAGTAATTGAAAACATAAGTAAGGATGATTTCGAACTGGAGGTTTTAAATAACTTTGATATCGCAGGAAAGCCTATTTACACTCTAAGGAATAATGCTGAGAATTTTCTTACGCTTAAACAGCTTCAACAAAACCTACGTAATAGTTTTAAAATCCAACAATCAAATCGTTTTGAAATAGTAAACCAACTTGCCAATATTTTTGCAGACAATTTTCCAAAATATATAATTCGAACTGACTTACAAGAGTTTTATGAGAGTATTCCTATTGAGCGACTAAAGAAAAAAATCAACAATAATTCTCTATTAGGATTTTCAACAAAAAAACATCTGTGGAAAATTATTTCAGATTATAAGACTCTTTCGGGTAATGACAATGGTATTCCCAGAGGAATTGGTGTAAGTGCTTTTCTGTCTGAATTATATATGAAAGATATTGACAACTCAATACGAAGTTTGAATGGAGTCACATATTATGCTCGGTATGTCGATGATATTATAATTATTTTCACACCAGAATCTTTACTTGAAACAAATGACTATTTCGATAAAATCAAAAAGATTGTAGAAACAGATAATGGTTTATCCTTGCATCCAGTTGGAAGTGGAAAAACTAATTTATATGACATTATTAGTTCTCCTTCTGGTACAGTAACATACCTCGGTTACTCATTTAGACTGTCAACCAATTCTGTTAAAATCAAACTTTCAAATAATAAAAAGAATAAATATAAAAGTCGTATTGATTCAATGCTACAAAGTTATAATACTGAGTCTAAGTATGATGAAAAACAAGCAAGGTCAATATTAATTAAGAGGTTAAAATTCCTTACAGGTAACACAAGATTACTAAATGTAAAAAAAAATGTATTGGTTGGGGTATATTTTTCTAACAGCTTATTAAATACATATGAAGATTTTAGTGGTTTAGATAATTATTTAAATCATAAACTAAACTCTTCGCTAAATCCATATAACAAATTACCTGTTAATCTGCCTCGATTAAAAAATCGATTAGCAAAATATAAGTTTGTTGAAGGTTTTAAAGAAAAACGATTCCACCGTTTTAGTAAAAGTGAACTTGAAGAAATAATGAAAATCTGGAAATAAAATGCCAAAAAAAAGGAAGTATATAAAGCTATCAAAGGAACGGGCATTATTATCAGATGTTTTACCGTATGAAATTCCTATTACATTTTCTAATAGATATTTATTTGAGTTTATTTGTGAAAATAGAATATCAATATCGGCAGATAAAACTAAAATTACGTGGAAAGAGGACGATGCGGCTTTAGATAAGATAATTCAATTGCTTTTTGACTTTAAAAATCATTCTATTTCTAATTGCGAAATTGCTTTCGACAAAAAATGGGAATTAAAAACAATACCTTTTTGTTTCAATATTTCGCATAAAGACAAGGACTTTAGAGAGCTTACACTTATTCACCCAAAGAATCAACTTGACCTGGTTTCTTTCTATGATAAGAATAAAGAACTTATAACCTACTATTCTGATGTAAGCCCCTTTAGTATCAGAAAACCAGTAAAAGTTGCAAAATTTACTTACAATAAAGATTCTTTGTCAAGAAAGGAAATCGAAGATGCAGATACGCATGAAAAGATTGAAATATCAGGGAAGGAATATTCTAATTTAAAAACTTTCTTCTCTTATAAGAAATATAGCAATATTCATCGGTTTTATGAATCATATCAATATCATAGATGTGAGAAGAAGTTTAACAGGCTTATGAAATTTGATATTTCAAAATGTTTCGATAGTATTTACACACATACAATAACGTGGGCTTTACTAAATAAGGAAATAGTAAAAGATAAAATTTCGGAATCAGATAATACTTTTGGCGGTGAGTTCGATAGATTCATGCAAAACACAAATTATGGAGAAACAAATGGAATTATTATCGGTCCTGAGTTTTCCAGAATATTTGCAGAGTTAATTCTTCAACAAATCGATTTTGACATATACAAGACTTTAAAAGCAGAACAGATATATCACAAAAAGGATTACGAATTATTTCGGTATGTTGATGATTTCTTTCTCTTTTATAACGATGAATCGACAAGAGATAGGGTACATGAATTATATTCTTTACGACTAAGAGATTACAAAATGTCCATTAATGGCAGTAAAAGTAAGGTGTATGAGAAACCTATCATTACTGAGTTAACCATAGCAAAACAAAAGATTAGCGATTTATTTAATAAGCATTTTAAAAGTAAAATAGAAGAGGAAATACTTGAGAATGGTGATGTTAAGGAAAAATACTCACTCTACATAAGCTCGAACAAGATTATAACGAGATTTAAAACAATTGTAAAAGAAACAGACATTAAATACAAGGATATTTTAAATTATGCACTAGCTTCTCTTGATAAAAGAGTAGACAGGCTGATTATGAATTATATTTCCCTTGTTGATAAGGATAGTAAAAAGGAGCGGGTTTTTGTCCAAGCCTTATTGGAAATATTAGATTTTGCCTTTTTTATATATTCGGTGTCACCAAGAGTTAACTCTACAATTAAATTATCATTACTTTTAAGTAGAATTGTTAAATTTTTAAAGCAGGATAAAACAATCTTTATTGATAACAAGCATACTTTGTATAAGAAGATATTTGATGAAGTTTTCTTTACTCTTCAGAAAAACAATACATCAGAGAATTTTCAAGTTGAAACATTGTACTTACTTGTTATTATTTCAGAATTAGGAAAAGATTACAGGTTAGAAGAGGAAATACTAAGAACATATTTTAATATAGAAAAGGATGAAGTTACTGGTGATTTTAAGGTCAACAATGAGCTAAACTATTTTTCAATTACTGTTGCCTTATTTTATATGAAATCAGCTTCAAGGTATAACAACTTAAGAGATTTAATTACCAAGCATATACTCTGGAAAATAAAAAATAGTAAAAGGCAAAATCTTGAAAAAAACACAGAGTTGCTTTTATTATTATTCGATGTGATTTCATGTCCTTATTTGACAATAGATTATAAAAAGGAAGTTCTATCTTTGTTTGGAATAGATAGTTTACAAGAAGAAATAATTAATAAACGAAAATATTGGTTTACCAAATGGGATGACTTTAAACTAAAAGAAGAATTAGAAGCGAAAAGAAGCATGGAGGTATATAGCTAAAGACTTTAGTCCTGTGTCGTCCAAAACGAAGTCTCTTCGGAGACACACACAAGCAGGCGAGCAAATCGATGATAAAAATCGGTTAATCATAAGCAGTTTGGGCGAGCTGCTTTTGTTTTCTTTTAGCCATCGCTCATAGCCAAGCACATTTGTAATTCGCACAAGCCAACGCACGACCAAAAATTACAAAAAAGCTTGTCTGTCTGCCACCGCTTTTTTGCCGACCTTAAAAACTATTTTTTTCGGAAACAGCAGTGCTTCTATTGAACGGATTTATGATTGTAAAAGATTGATAATTAACTGATAGTGAATGAACACCAGCAGCTAACAAAGTATATAAAACATTTGGCGGATAGTGCTAATTTTAAGGCTGTTACATTTAATGAAAATTGTAGCGATTTGACAGGTTTGCTCTTCGAAATGCCAAACGTTTCATATACGTAGCCGTT
>CAZBVD010000185.1:0-4080 GCA_964495235.1 uncultured Dysgonomonadaceae bacterium
AAAGTTTGGCAACCTTGCTTCTTTCTCTTCTGCTTTTTGTTCAGAACATCCCACTGACGGAACAAGTAAAATAGATGATAAAGGGTATAAAATCTTGCGATAGCTGATGGGCCCTTTAACCTCGTTTTTTTGTAACACGGAGGTTACTTTCTTTAAAAATAATTTTACATTCATGTTTTATTGTAATTAATTAATTTGTTACCAATTTCTAGTTTTGGTATCACACTATTTCTTCTATCTATAATTAATGGCTTGCCATACTTTTATGTGTTTTACAGTAATATAAAAGTGATAGGTAGAAACCTTTGTGCGAAAAATGATATTTAGACAATTTTTTAATTATATCTTTATATTATAGTATGAATTTTATAATAGCCTATTATTGATATTAATTTTAATATTAAAAAAATATTGTTTTAGTGTTTAACTGAAGATTGTTTCATTATACTGTTATTGAATGCTTTAACAGTTAAGCATCAAACATAAGATGTTATAAGAACACAAATATAAAATATCTTATTGCTACTGCAAAACTATTTTACTTACTTTAATCTATTTAAACAGCGGGTTATGCAGATGTCTCAAGGGGAATAGGGCGGCAATGCTTGCAATATGTTCTAATCTGCTTGTGGAGCAATTGTAGCTATGTTTTTTTGTGCAAGTATGGTAACGTTCAATTACTAAGCATATTCTTAGAATAGTTTGGATTACCAGTAAAAGTATGTGTTTTACTTTATTCTATTTCGACTACAAGAATAACAGATCACGCGCTTAGCTAAACTATTATTTTGAAACAGATCTGTTGATAGTGTAAATAGTTTTTATATATATAAATCCGTTCTGCTTGCATCAATTTGTAATCGGTTTGTTTGTCTAATTCTTTTACCCCCATTATTCATCACAATATAAATATTTGCAAGTTATATAGCTTATGATCAGTAGTTTGATAATTGTTTTCACTTTGGTTTATATGCCCATTTTGGGGCTATGTTCCCTTCGGTCACTGAGCCTGTCGAAGTGCACGCATCTGCTTCGTTCCAAACACCTTAAAATAGAGGCCTATATCTGCGGTGTTCGAGGCCTTGTATCTGCATAAAGCTAAAAACGTAAATTATACGGCTTAATTATAGCCAATGGGCGTTGCCACTTAAACCCCCAGTGAAATAATAATCCGATTTCACGGGGCAGGCCCACTTACTCTTTTTGCCTTGACGCAAAAAAGTAAGCAAAAAAAGTCAAGACTTCGCCCGTCTCGCTCGAAAAACTAGCGTGCGAAAGGCTCAAATCGCCCAAACTCACTCCGTTGCGTTGCACCGGAGCTCAAACAGTGTGCGATTCATAACCGCCTTTCTCTCTTGTTTTTCGGCTCATCGGACGAGGTCGGTTGGCAGACTATTTTATCCACACTTAGCTGATTATGCTTTTGGAGTTCTACTTTCAACCTTTACAACGCTTATTCGTAAATAACTTCATTCGCATAAGTACACCCTGTACATTAGTTTCTAAATCTGAGTTTTATTAAATAAAACAATAAAAAGATTAGAAGTAAACACATACTTTAGCAAGTGACCCAATAGTTTCCCGCATTTTTTTAATTTAAGTGCTAATCATGTGTGTTAGTAAGTAAATATCAGAGTTCAACAGGCATAATAGATAAAAATGCCAACTATAATTAGCTGGCATTTTTTTTATATTGAATACTGTGTTGTATCTATTTTTTTCTTTCTTAGCTCTTTGGAGAACGAGAAGCGCGTTTGCGTTCACTTTCGGTTAAAAGTATTTTTCTTATTCTCATATACTTGGGAGTTATTTCCAAGTATTCGTCCTCTTTTATATACTCTAAAGCCTCTTCAAGACTAAATTTTATGGGCGGTGTCAGCTGTGCTTTATCATCTGTTCCAGAGGCACGCACGTTTGACATCTTTTTTGCTTTGGTTACATTCACAATTAAGTCTCCTTCTTTTGCATGTTCGCCCACTACTTGCCCTTCATACACGTTGGTTTGTGGCTCTATAAAAAACCTACCCCTATCTTGCAATTTGTCTATTGCATAAGCATAAGCATTTCCTGTTTCGCCTGCAACAAGCGATCCGTTCAATCGTTTGTCAATAGTCCCTCTCATTGGTTGAAACTCCATAAACCTATGAGCCATAATAGCTTCTCCTCCCGATAAAGTGAGCACCGTGTTGTTGAGCCCAATAATTCCTCTTGAAGGAATAATAAACTCCATGTGCATTCGGTCGTTCTTGCTTTCCATCGATGTCAATTCGCCACGTCTGCGTGTAACTATATCAATTATTTTGCTAGAACTCTCCTCGGGTAGGTTTATGGTAAGATGCTCAATTGGCTCATGCTTCACACCATCAATCTCTTTTATAATCACCTGTGGTTGACCCACTTGAAGCTCGTATCCTTCTCTGCGCATTGTTTCAATCAATACCGATAAGTGCAACACGCCCCTTCCAAACACAATCCAAGAGTCGGCACTATCTGTTTTCTCTACACGTAGGGCAAGGTTTTTGTCCAACTCAAGCATCAAACGCTCATGTATATGTCTCGAAGTTACAAACTTGCCATCTTGTCCAAAAAACGGAGAAGTGTTTATAGTGAATAACATAGACATGGTGGGCTCGTCAATAGCAATTGTGGGTAGCGGTTCAGGGTTTTGCAAATCGGTAATAGTATCGCCAATCTCAAATCCTTCAATACCAACCAGGGCACAAATCTCGCCCGATTCTACTTCATCTATTTTTACCCTGCCTAGACCTTCAAAAACATCAAGCTCTTTTATTCTCACCTTCGTAACAGACCCATCGCGCTTGCATAGCGCATAGTCCTTGTTGTTTTCAAGCACACCACGATGTATCCTACCCACTGCAATACGACCCACATAACTAGAATAGTCTAACGATGTAATTAGCATTTGAGGAGTACCCTTTAATGATACTGGTGCGGGCACATGTTCTACAATTGCATCCAACAGAGGTAGTATATCTTCGGTTGGCTTGTTCCAATCTTCAGACATCCATCCGTTTTTGGCAGAGCCATATATGGTTGGAAAATCAAGTTGCTCCTCAGTGGCATCAAGATTAAACATTAAATCGAATACTTTTTCTTGTGTTTCATCGGGTGTACAGTTGGGTTTGTCAACCTTGTTGATAACCACCACTGGTTTTAGTCCAAGCTCTAAAGCTTTTTCTAGCACAAATCTTGTTTGAGGCATGGGACCCTCAAAAGCATCCACAACAAGCAAACAGCCGTCAGCCATATTGAGTACGCGTTCCACTTCACCTCCAAAGTCGGCGTGACCAGGAGTGTCTATAATATTTATTTTTACATCTTTGTATCTTATAGATACGTTTTTAGAAAGAATTGTTATTCCTCTTTCACGCTCTAAGTCGTTACTGTCCAGATATAAATCATCTGTATGTTGGTTGTCTCTAAATAGGTGGCCTGCCATAAGCATCTTGTCCACCAATGTTGTTTTGCCATGGTCAACGTGAGCTATAATGGCGATATTTCTGATATTCTGCATTTATTGATTTTTATTAAGTTGCAAAGATACAATATTTTGATGAAAATATAGAATGCAGTGTGTCTGTGTGACAAAGAATTATAATAAATTGGGGAAATTGAAATAAGTTGTGACGCATGACGCATGGCGCGTGACGCATGACGCATAACAAAGTGATAAGTTATAATTGATTAGAGGCATGCTTGATAATGCCCTGCTTAAATTACACAAACCATAAAAAGAAATTCACAGAAATGTCAATCTCTTTTTATGGTTTATGCAAGCCCATTGGTGTAAGCACTATTGTTTGTAAACTGTTGTGCTATTTAACAAATGTAATCATGTCAAAGAACATGCCCATTGTGGGCCGGACACATTGTCAACTGTCAATTGTCCATTAATTCACTGCTCAGACTAGCTCAACAGCACCTTCATCATTCACGTTCTCGTCAAAGCCGTCATCATAGCCTTCATCTTCTTCATAAGCAGAATCTTCATTCTCCTCCTCTTTATTGTTTGTCATAAAATACGTGTTTGAAGAACCAGAAGTGCTATAGGCTCTGTGG
>CAZBVD010000186.1:0-4056 GCA_964495235.1 uncultured Dysgonomonadaceae bacterium
GCAGAAGCCTCGTTCCAAAAGCTACATGATAGGTACATCAAATTGATTGATGATACGTTTGATGCAAAAGAAAAAGAAGTCCTTACCATATAGTAAACAATAAAGTGGAAAGAATAAGATTCTTTCCCTTTTTTTATTCTAACACATGAAAGGATTGGTAATTAGAAATACAGGCAATGTTTATACTGTTCGCACAGACGAAGGCATGGATGTTGAGTGCAGGGCAAAAGGTAATTTTCGCCTAAAGGGGATTCGTAGCACTAGCCCTGTGGTTGTTGGTGATAATGTGAGGATTGACTTGAGTCCTGATGACACGTCATATATAACAGAAATATTTGATCGGAAGAACTATATTGTCAGGCGTGCTTCTAACTTATCTAAATTAGTTCATATTTTAGCAGCCAATATCGATCAAGCTTTATTGTTTGTAACTGTTAGGTCACCTGTAACTACGCTGGTTTTCATCGATCGCTTTTTGGCTTCTGCCGAAGCATACAGAATACCTGTACGCATTGTATTTAATAAGGTTGACTTGTATGATCAAGAAGACATGGAGTATGTGGATGCACTTATAAACTTGTACCAAACCATTGGTTATAGTTGTTTGAAAGCATCACTTACAGAAAACATTGGAATGCAAGATCTAAAAGATACAATCAAAAATAAAGTGAGTTTACTTTCAGGACACTCGGGTGTTGGTAAATCTTTATTTATAAATGTAGTAACTGGTGATGAATCTAAACGTAAGGTGGGTGACATCTCTTCGTATCATCAAATGGGTATGCATACCACTACTTTCTCAGAAATGATTGAGATTGATGGCGGAGGGTTTATTATTGATACTCCTGGTATTAAAGGTTTTGGTACTGTTAATATGACTAGAGAAGAAGTTTCGCACTACTTCCCAGAAATATTTAAATTCTCTCATAAGTGTTTCTACAATAACTGTATGCACATAAACGAACCTAGATGTGCAGTGACTGATGCTGTTGAAAAGCATTATATAAGTGAAAGTAGATACCATTCTTATTTAAATATTCTTGAAGACATAGAAGAGGGAAAGTATCGTTAAACAACCAATGATATGTACCATATTCTTTTTCGAATAACTGAAGCAGTATATTTAATTACAGTGATTGGGGTTATCATTGTAATTATTTCTGAAAACAGAAATCCAATTAAAACCATTACATGGATAATGGTCTTGATTTTTCTTCCTATCATTGGGTTTGTTATATATGTGATATTTGGTCAAGACTATACCAAACGGCGTTTCATGTCCAAACGGATGTACTCAAAGATTAAGACGCGACCGCTAGCAGAGATTAGCACCAATGAGTTGACTCACTATCCTCCACAATATATAGATCTTATCAAGCTACTGCGAAATTCAAATCAAGCACATCTACTGTATGGGAGCTCAGTTGAGTATTTTGTTACAGGCAGAGATAAGTTTGACGCATTGTTTAGCGATATTGATAAAGCTATTGAGCATATACATATAGAGTACTATGTATGGGATGATGATATTGTGGGGAATCTGCTGAAAGACTTGTTGATTAAGAAATCTAGCGAGGGGGTAAAAGTTAGAGTTATTATTGACGGAGTAGGTTCGTGGAGAGTAAAGAATAATTTTTTTGAACAAATGCGCTCTGCGGGTATCGAAGTTGAGCAGTTTATGAAAGTGAAGTTTCCCATGTTTACATCGCATGTTAACTATCGGAATCATAGAAAAATTGTAGTGATAGATGGGCGTGTAGGGTATATAGGCGGAATGAATGTGGCCGATAGGTATATAAATGGTCCAAAATGGGGAAACTGGCGTGACACACATATACGAATAGAGGGGAAAGGTGTGCAAGGATTGCAATCTGTTTTTCTGATAGATTGGTTTATAGTTAGTAAATCTCTTATCACAGCACGAAAATATTTTCCCCCACTTGAAAGTTATGGCGATAATCTAGTGCAAATAGTGAGTAGCGGACCATATAGCCCAGCACGTGAAATTATGCAAGGATTTATGCAGGCAATATTTGGAGCTCAATCGTATATTTACATTCAAACTCCCTATTTTATACCACCCGATAGCTTGTCTGAAGCACTCATCGCTGCTTCTACAAGAGGAGTAGATGTTCGATTGATGGTACCTAGAAAGTCTGATACTTTGCTTGTGCAACTAGCATCGAGATCTTATTTTAAAAAGCTGATGATAGCCGGAGTGAAAGTTTATTTTTATGAACCTGGTTTTTTGCATTCTAAGCTTATGGTTATTGATGACTCCTTGACATTGATGGGATCTGCCAATTTTGATGTTCGTAGCTTTGAACAAAACCTAGAAGTAGTGGCTTTTATTTATAATGAAGTTACAGCTATTAGAGGGAAAGAGATTTTTGTGGAAGATCAAAAGAATTCTACGGTTATTGTACTACGAGAATGGATGAAACGTCCTATGTGGATGCGCTTTAAAGAGTCGTTCGTTCGTTTGTTTACTCCTTTACTATAAAAATGTATATGAATAGAATTTTCTTAATTGGATACATGGGAGTGGGTAAAACCACAATAGGTAAGCTATTGAGTAAAGAACTGAACCTTCAGTTCATTGATTTGGATAAACACATAGAGAGTAGATACCGCAAAACCATACAAGACATTTTTGCTGAGAAGGGAGAAAGTAAATTTAGAATTATAGAGCGAGAAATGTTGCGCGAGGTCTCGACTTTTCAGAATGTATTGATCTCTACTGGAGGCGGTACGCCCTGTTTCTATGATAATATGGATGTAATGAACCAACAGGGTGTAACGGTGTATATAAAAGCATCTGTAGAGCAATTAATATCGCGTTTGCTAGCTTCTAAAAACGTAAGACCTATTATTGAAAATAAAT
Source organism: uncultured Dysgonomonadaceae bacterium (assembly GCA_964495235.1). Classification (GTDB taxonomy): domain Bacteria; phylum Bacteroidota; class Bacteroidia; order Bacteroidales; family Dysgonomonadaceae; genus UBA2632. The sequence continues at coordinate 2,885 of CAZBVD010000186.1, forward strand.
CGCCCGAAGAGTTGGTGAGTTTTGTAACAACTCATCTAGCAGAGCGCAAAGAGTTTTATTCCAAAGCAAAGATTACTTATCAAACTGAACAGCTAGTGTCTTTGGCGCATGTACATGAAACTGTAGTTGCAATAAAGGAGATATTACAAGGATATATACTAAGTGAAAACTGAATTACTAATAAACTATACGGCCTAATATGATATATTCACCACATAAAACAACATCATTTGTAGTAAGGGAGTTTCTGCTGAAAGTAAACAAAACACACTCGGCACTTATAATTGGTATTCCTAAAGAGAATGTTAGGTTTGAAAAACGTCTTGCACTTACACCAGAAGCTGTGGCTATTTTAGTTGATGAGGGGCATAAAGTTATTTTAGAGTCGGGAGCAGGTCTTCCTATTAACTATTCTGACAACTACTATTCCGAATCGGGGGCACATATTGTAGATTCGAAGGCTGAAGTTTTTGAAGCTAGCTTGATCTTAAAGATATCTCCTCCTACATTGCAAGAAGTAGCTTTGATGCGTCCACGTGCTACAGTTTTTTCTTTTCTTCAGCAACCCTTGTTGTCTTCAACTGTATTGAAGGCTATGTCAGCCAAAAGAATCAATGCCTTGGCCTATGATTTGGTTTTTGATCATGCAGGGTCGTCACCTTTTGCTACTGCTATGTCGGAAATAGAAGGAGCATCGGCCATAACGCTAGCAGCTGAACTAATGAGTAATGCCAATGGGGGTAAAGGAATTCTTATGGGTGGTGTGCCTGGTGTGTCGCCAACCGAAGTTGTTATTATAGGTGCTGATGTAGCTGGCACTATTGCTGCGCGTGCAGCAATAGGACTGGGGGCTTTGGTTAAAGTGTTTGATAATGATATAAGTAAGCTGCGACTTATGGAGCAGAATCTCGGGCGTTCACTATTCACTTCAACATTGCAGCCCAATGTAATGAGAAATACATTTCGCTCTGCCGATGTATTGATTGGCGCAATGGAGTATATCAATAAACCACACCGTGACAGAATATCGGAAGATTTGATTAGAGAGTTGAAACAAGGAGCTATTTTAATAGATTTACGCTTGTCACAAGGTGGTTGCTTCGAAACAACTATGGAAGCTTGCATTCCTGGTGCACCTACTTTATATAAAATGCATGGCGTGCTTCATTTCT
>CAZBVD010000187.1:0-4046 GCA_964495235.1 uncultured Dysgonomonadaceae bacterium
AATACTTAACTATTCATGAGATTTTCTTTGCATCAATCTTAATTAATAGGGTCTTTAGAATTTTTGTTTTCTTTTAGACTTAAGTATTAATGCTTTCCGATAATTATATTTTTGTGCATAGCCATCTCATTTGTACTGCTAAGATACAATAAGATGTTGATTTATAAGCCACTCCTCCTGTCGAATGTTATTAAATGTAGTCGAACAAGTCCATTGCTCAAGAAGCGGACAATTAAATGTTAATGGACAATCTCATTACTCATAAAAATAGATGTAGTAATGTTAGATGACAAGTGATCACACAAAAAGAATATGGGCTAATGTTGGAGAGGAAGCTGGTCTGTTTAGCCCTTTTTTGGAATATGTTATCGGCATGCTCATTGTAGTTGCTTAGATATAGGAGTAATTCATCTGAGAGCTTTTTCTGTTTCCACCATTCTTTACACAACTTATCAGTGAGCTTTATGAACTGTTCCTGATAAATGAACAGCTCAGCTGAACTGCTAGTGAGTATGCTCCAGTTAGTGTATCAATTATCAGAGAGCTCAGCTCTACTTCTCCCATTAAGGTTTTATGAAGCTAAGAGCTATTTTGTTATCTTCCAATATGGGTATTGCTCCGCCGAGTACTCCGCGGAGTATTCCCAGAAGATTTTCAAGAGCAATTTGTTTTATTTCAACTTGTAAGAGTATGCTTTGGATAGTAATGAATGTGTTGCCTGTATTGAGTTGTAGAGATACAAGAGGAAATAAAGTTGCTATAACATGTAGCAGTGTTTTCTCAAGAGTAATTAAGTTCACGAATACAGTTAGTTATATGGTCTTGGTACTGATTGAACTTAACCCGTATTTCAAGAGATTTTTGCAATCTAACATAAAATATCTAACTTTAGTGAGGCAGCAACAAAGCTTAAGAATACAAGTAATATCCTCTGCTGGCGCGGATAAATGTTCGCTAGCTAGGGGTTTTGAGCCAGGCTCTAGGATTTGCTTTTTTAGATAGAGAATATTTAAGAATAGGTGCTAACAGTATAATTTTTAACTCATAATCAGTAAAGTGATGATAAAATACTGCGCCAACCGACCTCGACCGATGAGCCGAAAAACAAGTGTGAAAGGCGATTAAGAATCGTACACTGTTTGAGCTCCAACGTTTTTCGTTGGAGCGAGTTTGGACGATTTCAGCCTTTTGCACGCTAGTTTTTCGAGTGAAGCGGGCGCAGTCTTGAACTTTTTTGCTTACTTTTTTGCGTCAAGGCAAAAAGAGTAAGACCCGCGGTAGCGATTAGTAATCACACTGCTGGCGCGGATATCTATCCGTGAATTTAAGTGTAACTGCCGCTATATTGGCACGGATGAATATCCGCCAGCTAAGGGATGAAAAACTCGAATATCCTAGCCGGTTAATTATCAATTAGTTAGTAGTGTTAGATGGAATTATTCACGTTTTTAGCTTTACATAGATGCTGAGGCCTCGAACTCAGCCGATTTAGGCTGCTATTATATCCCTATAGTTACGGCGTGTGAATACGTCAACCCAATCTGTTACAGTAAAGGTAAGGAAATTGACAGAGTGCTGATTACTAATTCTGTAATTTTCTGAAGACATTTAATATTGTTGTTATGTTTGCATTAATATGGTTTGTCTTTTTCGCGTTACAAACGCTATACCATTGCCCCCTTGTTGCAAACGAGGGGAAGTAAATTACTGCATCAATATTCCCTGCATTTCACTTTGATATACATTATTGTTTGTTATTTCGTTATGACATTCACCATGCAGTGTAATCAGTTCTATCTTGTCTTTAAATTCTTCTTTCAACTTTACAGACCACCTGTAATCAACAATTTCATCTTTGTCCCCATGGAAAATAACGACAGGGCATTTGCATTCCTTCAAGTATTCATTGGTATGCAACTTATATTTCAATAAAAATGTTGGGAAGTAAAACTGTTTGCTTAGCATTTCTGCAAAACTATAAAAGGGTGCTTGCAGAATCATTAGTTTGGGGTTGTTTTCAGCTGCCAGTTTAGCAACCAAAGCTGTCCCGATGGAGTAGCCCAGTACTATTATATCCTCTTCTTTGTATCTTTCCTTCAGTTTGTTGTAAGCTATTTGGTTGTCCTCATATAGTTGTTTCTCGCCAGTTATCTTGCCCTCACTCTTCCCGAAGCCTCTGTAGTCTAATATAAAAACATCGTAATTCATGTATGTATATAACTGAGCCACCGTGCCCCACGATTTCAACGAACCTGCATTGCCATGCAGATAAAGAATAACCCCTTTGCTACTATCAGCCTCAAACAACAGCGCATTTATCAATTTATTATCAGCTGTTTTAATCATCAACTCTTCGAAACTCTGGCTCCCAAAATCATATTGATAGCTTTTCTCTAATTTCTGTGGAAAGAACATTAGTTTTTCTTGAAAGAAATAAAGAAGTCCAAAGAGCAGGATGCCCAATAGCCCTATTACTCCAATTATTATTTTTATTACTCCCATCATGCTCTTCTTTATTTGTGTTTGTTAGTCGTGCTGCAATATCTATAAGCTCTGTTTTAGATTTACATTAAATTGTCGACCCTCTTTATGAGCCTCTTGATTTTTTCTTACACCTACAACAAAGCCAATAAGCATTCCGAGAGGCCAACCAAGCTCGAACAATGTCAAAAAAACCATGTACATCCCAATTGGTTTGTTTATAGCTAATCAATTGTTTTCTGACAACATTAGTCCTTCTTTGGCAACGTCAATATCTAATTCTAAAAATAGCCTCTTATTCCTCTAAAAGCTTTTTTATCATCCAAATGTTACAAGATGTATGCACAGTCTCCCTCAAAAGGCTTTGTAAGGTTCTTAAATTCTAATTTTTAATACATTTTTACGGCGTTGTCAAACTGCGATAAACTCTCGATGTACAATTCGGAATAGCCCAACTCTTTGGCAGATTGAATGTTTTGCTCCATCAGTTTAGTTCCTATCTTACAGCCCCTTGCTTTTGGCATAAGATAAAATTTCACTAATTCGGCACAGTCATTAGGGAAAACAACCGTAGGATATATTCCACAACACCCCAAGATTTCACTACCTTCTTCCACTAACCAAAGAACTGACTTCGGGTTTTTAAATAGTTCGTACAAGTCATCAGTAGTCGGATCTGAATATACTGTGCCCACTTTTGGAGCGTCGTATTCATCAAAAACGGCTTTAATTAAGGTGGATAGATGTTTATTGTCGTTTTTTGAACTTTTCTGATTGTCAATATTTCTGCATTATTCATTTGCTCACAAATTTCATTTCAATATAAATGTTGAAAAGAGAACCGATTGCATATCATTTCTAAGAATTACACTTTACGTGAAAATACAATAACTATGAATAATACTCTTTAAACCAATTGTGAAACTTCTCTATCCCTATATGAAGAGATGTAGATGGTTTGTAGCCAAAATCTTTTTCGATAAGAGATGTATCAGCATAAGTAGCAATTACATCGCCAGGCTGCATATCAACCATTTCTAGCACAGCTTTCTTATTACTAACCCTCTCAATGGTTGCAATAAAATCCATTATCTTAACAGGCGACGAACACCCTATATTATATATTGCATAAGGTATTTCTCTTTTGGGAGGTGATGGTACAGTTTTGGTAAGCCCCTCTACAATATCATCAATATAGGTAAAGTCGCGCTTCATGTTGCCATGATTAAAAACCTTGATAGTTTGGTTGCTGGCTATTGCTTTCATAAATAAGGTAGGAGACATATCTGGGCGTCCCCAGGGACCATATACAGTAAAGAAACGAAGACCCGTTGTTGGGATATTATACAATTTACTGTAGGTGTATGCCATCAGCTCATTCGATTTTTTGGTAGCTGCATAGAGGCTAACGGGAGTGTCTGTTCTATCCGTCTCTTTATAAGGCAACTCTGCATTTGCTCCATACACGCTACTCGAACTTGCAAATACCAAATGCGCTACCGAGAATTGCCGGCATGCTTCCAATATATTTATAAAGCCAACAATATTAGAATCGATGTATGCAT
>CAZBVD010000188.1:0-4037 GCA_964495235.1 uncultured Dysgonomonadaceae bacterium
AAAAAGCCCCTGAAAATACTATCTTCAGAGGCTTTTGTATTCATGTGTTTGTACTATTATCTTATTTTACAAACTTCTCACCCATTGGCATAACGGTTTTTCCTGCCAAATCGTTTATTATAATGGCTCCCATCATATACCATGCTGTGAAAGCGCAAATTATAAGATCTATTGCCGCAATAGCTTTGAGCTGAGGGAAATAGAAATGCTCAAGCACCAAAAGAATAAAGCCAATTAGCAGTGTGCCAAAAGTAATAGACATTGCTTTGTGCACCCTAAGTGAGGCAATAAACATGATGGCTGTGTAGAGTGTCCATCCAAATAGATAGAAGCCTACATCTTGGGTGCTTGATGTATAGATTCCGTAATGGTTGAACAATTTAATAATACTAAGCCCTATCCAAAAGGCTCCATAAGATACAAAAGCACTGTATCCAAAATTATTGCCCATCTTTTGTTCTTGAAAGCCAGCAATCATCTGAGCTAAACCTCCAAATATAAGACCCAAGCTTATTACAGGACCCCAACCAACAAATCCTAAATTGTGTAATTGAAGTAGGAATGTAGTCATCCCAAAACCTGCTAATCCTACTACTGCGGGATTTCCATTTTTCATTTTTTTTCTGTTTTTAATAAGTTAATAATTACGGGCGCAAAAATACTCATTTAAATTGTCAAAAGCTTGAATGTGTAGTGGCCTACCCTAAATATTTATGATAAAGCTATCAGAGTGGGTGTAAGGTGTTATATTTGAGTTGATTATTAGAGATGAAGATTGCTGTGTCTGTTCCTTTTTTATTCTTCTTTGATGAATCTATCGCTCAAGATTTAGAGAAAAAGATTTAATCTTTAAACTACCACAATGAATGATGGATTTGATAAATGCAAGATAATTTTGAAATCTACAACAATGATCTAAACTAATAAGCAGTCTAATTGTTTATTATAGTTATTAGATATCTTTAGTTTCGTTACAATTAAAGTGAAGTTATGAACTTAAAAAGAATTGGCTTATTAGCCACTATTATTATTATGGCAATAACCGTAAAGGCACAATCGATTGTGGGTGATTGGAAAGGGACATTGACTGTTCAGGGGGTAGAGTTAGAATTAATATTTCATGTAGAGAAAGCAGACGAAGCTTACACTGCTACAATGGATGTACCTCTTCAGAGTGCAATTGGCATTCCTGTTGAGAAAACAACATTAGAAGGCCAGAAGGTAACCTTTTCTATTTCTGCTGCACAAGTAAATGTTGCAGGAACGCTTGAGGGCAATACTATTACAGCAGAGTATGAGCAGATGGGTCAAAAGTTTCCACTTGTTCTCACAAGATTTGAACAGACACTTCCGGGGAATCCCGACTTGGTGAGTAGCGACGAGGAGTTGCAGGCTTTAGTTGCTTTAGACAAAGGAGACTACAAATATGAAGTAGCCGACTATTTTGCAAAGCCAAAAGCATCTTCTTTCAATCTGTCGCCCAATGGAAAATATATGTCGTATATGGAAAACGACCCATCGGGCAATAAAAAACGTCATGTGTATATCAAAGAGATTGCTACAGGAGATGTAAACTTGGCTATTGAAGAGAAGGACGAACTGATAAAAGGCTATGGATGGATAAATGACGAACGCTTATTCTACGCTATGGATAAAGGTGGTGATGAAAACTTTCATATCTATGGTGTGGATATTGATGGTAGTAATGCTAAAGACCTTACCCCGTATGATGGCGTGAAGGCGGGTATTATAAATATATTAAAAGACCAAAAAGATTACATCATCATTTCGATGAATAAAAACAATCCCCAGGTTTTTGAGCCTTACAAACTAAATATTGTTACAGGAGAAGTAGAGCAACTATACAGCAATGATGACCCAACCAATCCAATTCAAGGATACGATTTTGATAAGGATGGTGAATTGAGAGCTTTCACTAAAATGAAGGATGGCATAAAAATGGAGCTTTATTACAAGGATTTGTCTTCTGGCGAATTTAATCTAATGAAAACAATGAACTGGGACGAGAGCTTCAGTATTATGGGCTTTGATTATGCATCGGACAATAAAGACCAAGCTTATGTGGTAACCAACTTAGATGGCGATAAAGCAAGAATTGTGTTGTATGATCTTAAAAAAGATGAGCTGATAAAAGAGGTTTTCTCTCACCCATATTATGATGTGAGCAATATGTCTCGTTCAAGAAAAAGAAATTATGAGATTGATTTCTTTGCATACAATGGAGAAAAGAATGTGTTGATTCCTGTGAGCGACTCTTTTAAAGAGTTTGACGCAGTAGCTAAGGAGGCTTTTCCAAATAAAGAAGTGTATAGGGTAGATTTTGATGATAATGAAGAAACTTACCTTGTTATTGTTCAGAGCGATAAGCTATACGGCACGTATTACACTTACGATGTTGCTAAAAAGGAGTTTACCCTGCTTTACGACTTGATGCCTCAGTTAAAAGAGGAGGATATGGCCGAGATGCGTCCTATTACTTTTAAAAGTAGAGATGGACTCACTATTCATGGATATATTACACTACCCAAAGCAGCTCTAGAAGGCAAGAAAGTGCCATTGATTGTTAATCCACATGGTGGACCACAAGGCATACGCGATAGCTGGGGTTTCAATCCTGAGACGCAACTTTTTGCAAGTCGTGGATATGCTACTTTGCAAGTAAACTTTAGAATTTCGGGTGGTTATGGAAAAGAATTTTTACGTGCTGGTTTCAAACAAATAGGACGTAAAGCGATGGATGATGTGGAAGATGGTGTAAGATATGTATTGGAGCAAGGATGGATAGATAAAGATAAAATTGCTATCTATGGTGCTAGCCATGGTGGATATGCCACATTGATGGGATTGATAAAAACACCAGATCTTTATACTTGTGGTGTAAACTATGTGGGTGTATCAAACATTGAGACGTTCTTTGCTTCGTTTCCAGAGTATTGGAAACCGCTTACCGAGATGGTGAAAGCTATTTGGTATGATTTGGACAATCCTGAAGAAGCACAAATAGCGCGCGAGGTATCGCCAGTGTTTCAAGTAGACAAAATAACCAAGCCGCTATTTGTTGTGCAAGGTGCAAATGACCCGCGTGTAAATATTAACGAGTCGGATCAAATTGTGGAGAAACTTCGTGCAAGAGGATTTGAGGTTCCTTATATGGTGAAATACAACGAGGGACACGGTTTTTATCGCGAAGAGAATAGCTTAGAGTTTTATTCTACAATGCTTGGATTTTTATCGAAGTATTTGAAATAAAATTTGATGTGAAATAATAGACTACTATGTAAAGCCGGAGCAGTGGAATAACTGTTTCGGCTTTTTTGTTAGCCGCTCGTGCCGATTTGCAATCGGCCTGCCCCATGAAATCGGAATTTTTATTTCATAGGGGTTGCTGAGTAGCAGAAGAATGCTTGCGCTGATTTGTAATAAGTAATTAGCCGTGTCATCTTGAACGCAGTGAAAGATCTGTTTAATATTTGTAGAATAGTTAGACGGATTCCTCACTCTGTATACCAATGACATAATTCTGTAGCAGCTTATTAGACAGATATATATGCATAACAACAGGACGCATCTACGAAGCTCGAGTTGCTTTTCTAAAGCATGTACTACAAACAGGTCGCTCTTACAGAGCTAAAAATAGTTTATATACAGTTGCAATCAAATGCAAAACAATCAAACCTTTAAATGTAAATACCAAACAATAAATAATAGAAAACACAATTAACATACTACTAACTAGCGGCATCGTAGATGCAGCACTGTCTGTAGTAAACCAATCACCAACCAACCCTCAAGCAATGTAGGTGCGGCCTGTAAATGGATACAGTGAGACCTTTTAAGAACATGTCATTTTCTTCTTTTTGCCCCAATGAAATATTATTTTTAATTTCATGGGGTAAACCTAATAAAAAATTGGGTGGGGTCTCGGAATGACAATCATATTTTGACATTTAACTCTTAATTCAATTCCATAAAATACTCCTCAATTTCCCCCAAAGAAACATCTTTCAGAATCACCT
>CAZBVD010000189.1:0-4033 GCA_964495235.1 uncultured Dysgonomonadaceae bacterium
CTTCCAAAGGAAATTCTAGTGGAAATAGAGCAGGCTGTCTTGTGGGTATTCGGAAATATATATTACTCTTTGTCTTAAATCTTTTAGGAACATTTCCTGTGTCTCCGCCTGTGGGCTCTCCAATTAGTATTGCATTACCGCTTTCTCTCATATCCAACACAAAGCTTTCGGCAGCCGAAAAGGTGAAATGGCTGGTAAGTAAATATATTTTGTCTTTAGATGCATTGTCTTGGGGTTGTATATTCCTGTTTGGAGAAAGACAATATGGTTGCGGTTCCCTTATAAGGTATTCACAGATTAACCTACCGTTTTCACTACTCCCAGCACCATTTTTTCGAACATCAATTATAAGATAGGGTAGATCTTTTATTTGATTATAAGCATCTTCAAATTTATCTACTACATCGCCCATCATTGATAGAATGCTTATATAGCCAATATTGTCATGAAGAATCCTCCAGTTAATTTATTTGTAAGTTTCTTTTGTGAAATAATTTTCCTTCTTTAATGGCAGGGTTATATTGATTGCGTCATCTCCTCTAAATAACAGATATCTCTGAATTGTATCACTTCATAACCGAAAGGCTTTTCTTGCGGTCATCAGTTTGCGTGTGTCTTCTGTTGATGCGGGAGTATATATTTTACTCTGATTTATCCAATCATGTGTTGAAACACCGTTTATAGCTATTATTTCATCTTTGTCTTTAAACCCATACTCTGTTGAATAGCTATTGGGGTTATCAATAAAAATTCTTCCTTCTATATATAAAGGATCATAGTTTGCAAAATACTCTTTTAGTAAGAATCCAAAATCGGAGGAAGATGTTAGCTGCCTATTTAGTTTGTACGAAAATATATTGTAAAGACTATTATATTTATTTCTTTAGACGGATATAGCGAATAATTGTTCTTTCAACCTTATGAATACTTTCAAACTCCTCGCTAAATTGAGAAGATGTAACTGGAAGATCGTCTACATAATAACTGATAGCCTTGATGTTTGAATTGTGAAAATATTTAACGTAGATTATTAACCCGCCAAAGGCCAAACATATAAATACTAACAAGAACACTATTGTTTTTTTAACTTTTTTTACTTTGATATGGTTTTGAATAAATATATGTTTTCAAAGATGTTAAAAAATGCACTCTCAGTTAAATTATATGCACTGTTATTTGATAAGAAAATATATTTATTTGTGAATGTATGTTGTTTTAAGAAAATAGTTGTACTTTAGCATTGTTGACATATTTTTATATTAAATAAATTGAATCTACTGTTTTTAATCTTAGAAACCACAGATTGATAACTTAACACATATAATCATGATAACTAAAAAGCAATTTGGTTGGAAAAGCTTGTGTTTACTAGTCTTTACTTGCACCACATTTTTGTTTTTATTTACTACCTGCATGTCTGTTGACGATGATGTTGTGAGTTCTAAACTAACAATTGTTGACGTAGAGGGAGTTGTATTTGAAAGCGATGGCGGATTGAGGGTTTTTGAAATAGAAAGCACCCGCGATTGGAATATTGAAATAGAAAAGGGTAGCGACTGGATAAAAGTTACTCCCATGAAAGGTGCAAAAGAGGTAACAAAAATTACTGTTAGTGTAAAGAGGAATGAAGGCAATTCTCGTGAAGGCTCTTTTAAGGTAGCTTCTTCAAAAATAGACAAAACTATAACCATTACTCAAAAAGCAAAGGATGCTTCTAATCCTGATTATATTACTATCAAAGATATTAGAGATATGTATGAGGAAAATGGCAAAGGTGAATTGATAATTGATGAGCCATTGATGCTAAGGGCTTTTGTGATTTCTGATAGGGTGGGCGCAAACAGATCTGCTAAAACGGATGGTTTTATACAAGATGAAGCTGGCAACGGACTAGCCTTTAGAGTAAAACAGAGTGAAACCCCCTTTGAAATGGGCGATGAGCTAATTATTAATCTTAAAGATGCCAAGATTCATTATTATGAATATGCTGGAATATTGCAAATGATATTCTCAAAAATGGATGCAGAGGTTAAGGCGCAGAACGTGAAAATTACTCCAAAAGAGCTTAGTATTGATAAGTTGCAAACAGATATGCACGATGGCACGCTTGTGATAATTAAAGGTGTGCAGTTTAAAGAGTATAAGGGGCTTAACTTTTATGCAGGCGAAGGAAATGCAACAAGTCGGTTATTAGAGTGTGTTGATGGGGCCACTATTGATGTAAAAACAACAAAAAATGCTGATTTTAGAAACAAAGCGCTGCCTGCAGGAAGCGGTAGTGTAGTTGCAATAGCATCGTTTTGTAAGGAGAAATGGGAGCTTCAAATACGCAACTTAGATGATGTGGAAGCAATGAGCAAGGATTATTCAACACGATTTGAACAAGAGGGACCTTCATTTCAAGAGGGCAGGGTATCAATTGCTGATTTAAGGGCAATGCTTACAGATGGAAAAGTTTACGAAGAAGAGCACTATATAGAAGGAGAAGTAATACTAAATGCATATAAAAGAAATGTGCCTGACAATGTAGTGTGTATAGCAGATGAAACTGCAGGTATATCTTTAGTGTTTTCAGATAAAGACAAAGTGGTGACCAATGTACCCATTGGTGCTAAAGTGAGAGTAAATATAAAAGGCGCTAAGGCTGAAGTGTTAAATGAGCTATTGCAAATTGGAGGTGATGGCACACTCACAACCCAAGCTGTAGAAATAGTTGAGGAGAAACCCTCTGAGCCTCTACAACCTAAAGTAGCTACAATGAACGAGGTGTTAGCTGGCAAATACCAATCGGAGCTTGTGAGAATAGAAAGCGTGCAGTTTAAGGAGATAAAGGTGAGGTATGCTGATAGTCCATTTATTGTTGATAAATCTGGTAAAGAGGTTCAAGTTTATACAAGAGAGGAAGCTTATTTTGCAGGTCAAACAGTGAAAGCTGGAATGGGCGCAATTGTTGCAGTGGTAGATGTTGATAAACTTCCACAACTATTGATAAGATCGGTAGATGATTTAGTAACCATGGCGGGTAACCGTTTTGATGCTTCGTCTTCATATATTGATGTTAGCACTGATGAGTTTGTTTTTGAAGATAAGGGTGGAAAAGAAAGCGTTGTTATTACTGCCAATGTTAATTGGGTAGTTTTGAATGATGCGTCTTGGTTGTCAGTTACTCCTGCAAATGGGTTAAACGATGGTGAGATAACTATTACAGCAAACAAGAATGAAGGAGAAGAAAGAAAAACTACTATCACAATTACCAGTGGAGAATTAACTAAGAATATTGAGGTAATTCAAAAGAGCACTGAAGCAAACAGTGGAGTTTGCAAAGATTTGTTCTTTTCTGAATATGTAATGGGAAGTAGTTACAATAAATACTTGGAAATATATAATGGAACAGGGAAAACTGTAGATCTATCGGATTATATAATTGAACTCTATAGTAATGGAAGTTATACAGTAAATCGGACAGTATTTCTTTTGGGTTCTTTGAAAAGTGGAGAAGTTTTAGTTTTTCAACATCCTGATGCTACAATATATAATGGATTCACATTTTCATCAACAGCTCTTAATTTTAATGGCGATGATGCTATAGCTCTTGTGAAAGTGATAGATGATGATTATATTGATGTTGATATTATTGGATGTATAGGCGAAAGACCTGACAAGGGATGGATTGATTCTAAAGATAAAAACTTAACCACTTACAAGATGACTTTAGTTAGAAAACCGTCAGTGCGTGGCGGTGTTACAAATAATCCCAAAAAAGGTTTCCCTACGTTGGGAACCGAGTGGATTTCGTATCCTATCGATACTTCTAAATACTTAGGAAGTCACACTATGGATTGAGATATAGTTGTCCGGCAAAAAATAAAAAGAGCAATAAGATGTTAACTTATTGCTCTTTTTCTATTATAGTATTTTGTTTTATACAACTATTATTTTCTGATGTTTGCTTCTTTCACTAAATATAGGTATACAGGGAAGTGGTCGCTGTATCCACCTTGATACTCACCTCCAACAATAGTTCTGAAGGGAT
>CAZBVD010000190.1:0-4023 GCA_964495235.1 uncultured Dysgonomonadaceae bacterium
TATATATTAGGCAATACAGAGTTTTACGGACTATCGTTTAAAGTAACACCCTCCGTTTTGATTCCTCGTCCCGAAACCGAAGAGTTGGTAGAGTGGATATTACTTGAAAACAAGCAGAGCAATCTTCAAATATTAGATATAGGCACAGGAAGTGGGTGTATTGCTATAGCTTTGGCTAAAAAAATGAACAATGCTACTGTAGAAGCTTGGGATGTATCGGTCAAGGCCATAGAAGTAGCCAGAGAGAATGCTTTAATCAACAATGTATCTGTCAACTTCTTAGAGATGGATGCATTAAAACATCAACAAAACAATCAATCTTTCGATATCATTGTTAGCAATCCACCTTATATAAAAGAGATAGAGAAGAAGATGATGAGCGAAAATGTGCTCAGCTTTGAGCCTCATATGGCTCTTTTTGTTCCAGATAACAAAGCTCTCATATTTTACAATGCTATTGGAGATATAGCCCAGCAACAATTGAAAAGCAAGGGGTTGCTCTATTTTGAGATTAATCAAGCAAATGGCTCCGAAGTTGTAGAACTGTTAATAGATAAAGGATTTGTAAATGTGGAGTTGAAAAAAGACATATCGGGCAATGATAGAATGGTTAGAGCAATAAAACAATAATTAAAAAAAAAGCAAAATAGATGGAGCAAAAAACCAACACAATATCAGAATCGAAAGCACTGAGCAGAATGGCTAACCTGTGCGCTAGAAGAGAGTATTGTGTGTTTGATATAGAAACAAAACTACAACGCTACAACCTAGAAAAAGAAACCATAGCAAACATTATTGCTCATCTAAAAAAAGAAAAATACATAGATGAGTTGCGCTTCACTCGCAGTTTTATACAAGATAAAATTCGTTTCAACAAATGGGGCAAAAAGAAAATAGAGTTTGCCCTAAAGCAAAAAAGAGTTCCTGAAAACATAATGGCCGAAGCTTTCTTAGATTACACAGACGAGGAGCTAAACAACTCGTTACAAGACCTATTGCAAGCAAAATGGAAAACTATAAAAGGAAATTCAGACTATGATAAACAAAACAAACTTATCCGCTTTGGATTGAGCAGGGGCTTTGATATGAACAATATTTTGAAACTGATGAAAAATCTAAAATAGCATGAATCTAAATTGGGTGGCAGAAGAGGCTTCTCATTATTTTTATCCAAGGAGATGCTGTTTTTGCAAGGTAAAACTGCTACCAAAGGAGTTGGGAGTGTGCTTGCAATGTCTTTATAAACTGCCAAAAACCAATAACTTTGATGAGGAAAACAATTTAGGCGAGACACTACTTGCTGGGCGTTTTCCATTTGAGAGGGTTGCCTCTTTTTCAATCTTTACCAAAGAAGGACTTCTACAATCTCTTATACACCAACTAAAATACAACAACAAACCCTATATAGGCCACTTGATAGGCGCTTTGTTTGGAGCAGATTTACTGGGTAGCAATTTTATAGCACCAATAGATGTAATTGTGCCTGTACCACTTCATCCTAAGAAATTAGCAATAAGAGGATACAACCAGGCTGAATCTTTTGCACAAGGCATATCAAAAGCTACAGATATACCAGTGTCCACTGGTCAACTTATACGCGCCATAAACAATCCCACACAAACAAAACGGTCTAAAACACAACGCTGGGATAATGTGAAAGGAATTTTTGAAGTACCCAACACCTTGGATTTTCAAAACAAACACGTATTGCTGGTTGACGATGTAATAACAACTGGGTCAACCCTCGAAGCCTGCGCCAATGCACTACTGCAATGCAGCGACATTAAAATAAGTGTAGCTACCATTGGGGTGTCTCTATAGCACTACCTCTCACAAAATAGATATAAATAATTTCATTAATTAGAATAGTAGCACTAAAAATACTATTTTTGTGGCTTATTAAGAATAAAACAATAGAATAACTATGAATTCATTAGAAAAGATTACAGCAGAAAAACTTTTAAAGATTAAGGCAGTAAAACTACAGCCCTCAAATCCCTTTACATGGGCATCGGGATGGAAATCGCCAATATATTGCGACAATAGAAAGTTGATGTCTTATCCTGCTATACGCAATTTCCTAAAAATTCAGTTTGGCCGCATCATATTAGAGAAATATCCAGAAGTAGAAGCAATTGCAGGTGTTGCGACTGGCGCAATTGCCCCTGGTGCAATTGTAGCCGATTTGCTTGGCCTTCCTTTTGTATATGTAAGATCCACGCCAAAAGGACATGGTTTGGAAAACCTAATTGAAGGTGATTTAAGACCCAACCAAAAAGTTATTGTGATAGAAGACTTAGTATCCACTGGAATGAGTAGTCTAAAGGCTGTAGAGGCCATTCGTAAAGATGGTGCAGAGGTGCTTGGCATGCTATCTATATTTACTTATGATTTTCCCGTTGCTACTAAAAACATGAAAGAAGCCAGTGTAGAACTCACCAGTCTTAGCAACTACGACGCTATATTAGACGAGGCGCTTCGCACCGAATATATAGACGAATCTGATTTGCAAACACTGCAAGATTGGAGAGAGAATCCCGACACTTGGGGTAAAACAAAAAAATAAAATAAACGATATGACAGAGTTTGTAAGCGAAATAAAAACGATACCCTATTCAGATGAAATGGTGTTTCGTGTGCTTTCCGATTTAAGCAAATTGGAACTTTTAAAAGATAAAATACCAGAAGATAAAATAAAAGATTTTTGGTGCAGCCCCAACAGTTGCTCATTTTCGGTTGATCCAGTGGGAAAAGTTACCTTCGACATAATAGATAGAGAGCCAAACAAAACTATTAAGTTGAAGTCGCAGGGATTGCCTTTTGAGGTGAATGCTTGGATACAGCTTGTATCTAAAGCTGAAAACGACACGCGCATGAAACTAACATTGCGCGCCAAGCTAAATCCATTTATTAAACCAATGGTGAGCACACCCATGAAAGATGGTATTGATAAAATATCGGAGGTGATTGCAGGGTTGGCTTTTGATGAACTGTAAAGACAATGGTTAATTATTAATGCAAGGGAATCATCCCTTTATGAATATAAAATATGAATCCAAATTAGAACAATTTGTTCTGATTTGGATTTTTTTGGCTGATAGATTTTCAATTTTAAATAGCAAAATTGAAAAAACATGAGTTAAATCTTGAATCTCACCACACAGGATTGGAAGAATATGAGTTAAATCTTGAATCCTACCGCACAGGATTAGAAAAAGAAGACTCTAAACTTGAATCCTACCACAAGGGATTGGAAAAGAAGACTTAAAACTTCAATCTCACCACACGGGATTGAAAAAAGAAGACTCTAAACTTAAATCGCACCACAAAGGATTTGGAAAAGAAGGCTCAAAACCACAATCCCATGATAAGGGATTAGAGCAACACAACATGAATTTATGAGCTAGCGATAAAAGACAAACCTACATATTGCTATAATTTATTCATCCTGCAACCTCAACCAAGCCGTAAAAAACATCATCTCTGTAGCATCAAGAAATGCATACAAAGTTTTGTAGGCAGATTGATCAGGGTTTTTCTTCACCATCTCTAGGGCCTCTTTTCGTTTAGCATCAGCTACAAAATCCTCAACCTTTACCTCGCCCGTTTTTAGAAACTGACTCAAATGAGAAGCAATTGTGCCTTGCTTCAAATCGCGCAATTCAGCAATCTCTTCAATGGTTTTCCCTTCGGTATAAAGTTCTAAACTCTCTCTTTGACTTGCACCTTTTACTTGTTTTGGTTTTTTCTCCTTCTCTTGCTTTTTCTCTTTTTGCGAAGCATCCATTTCGCTCATACGCGATGACAAACCCTTCTCTTCGCAATATTTTCTAATTTCGTCCAAGAAATAGCTACCATATTTCTCCAACCTTACTTTGCCAAAACCATATATCAACAAGAAATCTTTGGGTGTTTGGGGTAAATAGTCGGCCAATTCTTGCAGTGATTTTGTTTTTGCAACAACATAGGCAGGTACATCAGCTTCTTTTGCCAGTTCGTTTCTTATATCGGTGAGCCTTTGCA
>CAZBVD010000191.1:0-4021 GCA_964495235.1 uncultured Dysgonomonadaceae bacterium
AGAATTTATAAATTAAATTCTTAACTTTGTTACTTGTATGTTTCTAACGGGTGGGAGCTTTCTGCTTTTTTGTCGTTTGACACATAAACTGTAAACTATCTGTTTTATTGCATTTTGCATATAAAACAACAGCAATTTTAAAACAACAGCAATCTAGAGGATTGGTTTAAGAATAAAAATATGAAAAAAGATTTTAGAAACTACGCAGTACATCATTTAGGAATGAATGGTCTGGCTTTGGATGATTACACCAAAATAACAAGTAAATCGATGGGCCCTTCTATTACTAGCAACTTCATATCGCCTACTATTATTGAAGAGCGCCAGTTGAATGTTGCACAAATGGATGTATTCTCGCGACTAATGATGGACCGCATTATCTTTCTTGGCACACAAATAAATGATTATACAGCTAATGTAATTCAAGCTCAGCTGCTTTATTTAGACTCAGCTGATACTGGTAAAGATATTTCTATATATATAAACTCACCAGGAGGTTCGGTATATGCTGGCTATGGTGTTTACGATACAATGCAATTTATTTCTAGCGATGTAACAACAATCTGTACTGGTATTGCCGCATCAATGGCAGCTGTATTATTAGTTGCTGGTACCGAAAAGAAGCGTTTTGCTTTAACTCATTCACGTGTGATGATTCATCAACCATTGGGTGGTGTGCAAGGACAAGCTTCTGATATAGAAATTACAGCACGTGAGATTGCAAAAGTGAAGCAAGAGTTGTTTGCTATTATTTCTAAACACTCTGGTAAGCCAATTGAAGAGGTAGCGCGAGACTCTGATAGAGACTTCTGGATGACAGCATCTGAAGCTAAAGAGTACGGAATGGTAGATGATGTACTTGTAAAAAGCAAGAAGTAAGAAAGATAAACAAAAAGTAAGTTAGAGCTAATTTTAGAATGGCGAAGAAAAATCCTAATAAAAATTACTGTAGTTTTTGCGGTAGACCAGATAGCGATGTAAACCTATTGATAGCTGGAGTAACTGGACATATCTGCGATATGTGTGTTGAGCAAGCTCACGGCATTGTTGACGAGTCGATAAAGAAACCGGCTAAGTCTGATCCAGGTTTTACATTGAGCAGTTTGCCAAAACCAATAGAGATAAAGTCTTTTGTAGATCAGTATGTAATTGGTCAAGACGATGCAAAGCGCTATCTGTCCGTGGCAGTGTACAATCACTATAAACGATTGTTGCAAATAGATGTAAAGGATGATGTTGAGATTGAAAAATCGAATGTCATTATGGTTGGATCTACAGGAACTGGTAAAACTCTTCTTGCACGCACTATAGCAAAGATGCTAAAAGTGCCTTTAACCATTGTTGATGCTACTGTACTTACAGAGGCTGGTTACGTGGGAGAAGATATAGAGAGTATTCTCACAAGATTACTGCAAGCAGCCGATTACGATGTACCTACTGCCGAAAGAGGTATTGTGTTTATTGATGAGATAGATAAAATAGCTCGCAAAAGCGACAATCCTTCTATTACACGCGATGTGAGTGGTGAGGGAGTTCAACAAGGACTTCTAAAGTTGCTAGAGGGGTCAATTATAAATGTACCACCTCAAGGGGGGCGTAAACACCCAGATCAGAAAATGATTCCAGTGGACACCAAAAACATTCTTTTTATTTGTGGTGGCGCATTTGATGGTATTGAAAAAAGAATTGCACAACGCCTAAACACACGAGTTGTGGGATATTCTGCAAGCAAAGACACAGCTAATATAGACCGTAAAAACCTAATGCAGTATATTACTCCATTGGACTTGAAGTCTTTTGGATTAATTCCTGAGATTATAGGACGTCTGCCTGTGCTTACCTATTTAAAACCTTTGGATAAGGATGCACTATTGCGAATTCTCACCGAGCCCAAAAATTCTATCACAAAGCAATACATAAAGTTGTTTGAGATGGATAATATTGTGCTTACCTTTGATGAGGATGTTTACGAATTTATTGTAGACAAAGCTCTAGAGTTTAAGTTAGGTGCACGTGGGTTGCGCTCTATTGTGGAGGCTATTATGATGGACTCTATGTTCACGATGCCAAGCCAAAAAGAGACAGAACTACATATTACATATGAGTATGCACTCAACCAATTTAAAAAATCAAATATAGAAAACTTGCGAGTAGCTTAGCGTAATTTTATTGTGCTATAAATGCTAAATAGATAACATAAATCTGCGAAGACAAGATGTATAAACTACTCTTAAATATTAATTAAGTAGAGAAATGGGTAGTTTGCATGGGTTGCTGTAAAAAACGCAGAGAGGAATAAGGAAAAACTGTTTTTTAACAATCTCTTTTTTTTATATTCAATCTTTATCTCTTATCTTAGTCTAAAATTAAACACTATGGAAGTTTAAAAGATTAAGATAACAGTCAATAGGCGATGAAAAATCATATCAAATAGAAAATAAACTTCCACATAATTATGAAAAAGACAAAGAGATGTTATACAAAAAATTAAAACAATTTTTTGGCTTCGATACATTTAAAGGTAATCAAAAAAAGGTCATTGAAAGCGTATTGAATCAGAGGGATACTTTTGTGTTGATGCCTACCGGAGGTGGTAAATCCTTATGTTACCAATTGCCTGCTCTAATGCTTGAAGGAACAGCTATCGTTATTTCGCCACTTATTGCACTTATGAAAAATCAAGTAGATGCAATAAGAAATCATAGTGAAGAAGACGGGGTAGCTCACTTTCTTAACTCCTCGCTAAACAAATCGGAAATAGAAAAAGTGAAAGAGGATATAATTGCTGGTAAAACCAAGTTGTTATATGTAGCACCAGAGTCTCTGACCAAGCAATCTAATATTGATTTTTTACGCCAAATACCCATATCATTCTATGCGGTTGATGAGGCACATTGTATCTCTGAATGGGGGCACGACTTTAGACCTGAGTATAGAAGAATAAGGTCTATTATTACAGAAATAGGTGTTAGACCTGTGATTGCACTTACAGCAACAGCTACTCCTAAAGTTCAAGATGATATTCAAAAGAGTTTAGGGATGATTGATGGGGCTGTTTTTAAGTCATCATTCAATAGGCCTAATCTTTATTACGAGGTTCGCAAGAAGACCGAAAAGGTTGACAGCGATATTATAAGATACATTCTTTCTCAGAAAGGAAAAACAGGAATAGTATATTGTCTGAGCAGAAAAAAAGTAAATGACTTTGCCGAAATACTCCAAGCTAATAATATAGCTGCATTACCTTATCACGCAGGTATGGATCCAGCAACACGAAGTGCCAATCAAGATGCTTTTTTGATGGAGGATACAGACGTGATTGTTGCAACTATAGCATTTGGTATGGGTATTGATAAACCAGATGTGCGTTACGTAATTCATTACGATATTCCTAAAAGTCTGGAGGGTTATTACCAAGAAACTGGTCGTTCAGGACGAGATGGAGGCGAAGGAAAATGTATTACCTTTTATTCTGAGAAAGATTTACAAAAATTAGAACGTTTCATGCAGGGGAAACCTGTTGCAGAACAAGAGATAGGTCGACAATTACTTAATGAAACAGCATCGTATGCTGAAACATCTATCTGCCGAAGAAAGTTTCTCTTACATTATTTCGGAGAAGATTACAGTCAGAGTAATTGTGGACAATGTGATAACTGTTTAAATCCAAAAAAAAGAGTGGAAGCAAAAGAACAATTAGTTACGGTTTTAGAGGCAATAAAAGTCCTTAAAGAGAAGCATAAAACAGATTATATTATTAATTTCCTTATAGGGGAAGAAACTTCAGAAATTGAGACATTTGGTCATGACAAACTAGAAGAGTTTGGATCGGGTGTAGACGATGATGCTATTACATGGGATACTGTAATACGATGTGCATTAATAGAGCATTATCTAACGAAAGATATTGACAATTATGGTCTTCTCAAGATAACCAAGAAGGGAAAAGACTTTTTAAAGAAACCCGTTTCTTTTAAGATAACAAAAGAAGATGATTTAGATATGGAAGAGAATCTAGATG
>CAZBVD010000192.1:0-4008 GCA_964495235.1 uncultured Dysgonomonadaceae bacterium
TAAATCGTCTAACTGTTCGTTTGCTGCTTTACGAATGTGGAAGTCTATACCGGTGCCAACGGTGAAACCGTTTGTTACTTCTACTGTATTGTGTAGTCTTAAATAATAGTCGCTGTAATACTCAAAATCCATATCCTCTAGGTTAAGTCCGCTGTTTTTAAGACTGTCTTGCACCTCTTCTAAGTATCTAGAACTATATGTTTTGTTTCCATTTCCTAAAGACAGGGATAGTTTTCCAAGGTGGGTTGGGTTGTAGTTCCATGTTGTAGTAAGATTTGTAAACCACTCTTTTCTTTTGAACATGTATCCCACAAAGGCATTCATTTCTATATTGGTTTGTCTTTTTAGCTCAAAGTTTATGCCAATCTTTTGTCGGTAGGTTAGTCCGTCAAACGATGAGTAGCCCAACATAAAAGGATTGAACGCACCGCTATAGCTAATGCTGGTGTTTTTATATTTGTAGCGCGAGTTTCTTACCATAGTTTTAGCCCAGGCTACTGCATTGTTTTTATTATTTGCTGTGTCTTTAGCTAACTCCTCTTGTTGTTCTTTTTCTTTTTTTATTAGATACTCATCAATAAGGTCTTTTTCTTTTGCTTGCAGGGGTATTTTTCTTTCTTTCTCCCAATATTCAGGATCGTTTTTGAGGGGTACGGAATCTAATCTTACTTTATAGAAGTTGCTTATATTTAGGTTTCTTTTTTTCTTTCTTTTTTCGTTTAGTTGAATAAGTCGGTAGTTTATATTTACTAAGCATCTGTTTGTTACAACATTGCCTAAGTACGAAAACTTTTGATGTACAACAGCATTAACAGGTAGCATTTCTGTGGCTTTTGTATTACCCATATACAACTCAATAGAAAACTCTGATACCAGATCTACACCTTCGCACACAAATTGCATTACACGCCAGGTGTCTTTTTCTAACACAATTGTACCTTCAAGTAGTTTGGGTGTTTTATATATAGGGGTGAAAGATATTGTATAATAAGTATCTCCATTGTGTATGAAGGTCCTTTTTAGTTCGTATTGATAATATTTTTTTGATTCTTCTCTTAGTGGCATAAAAAAACGTTCGTTGCTCGACATCTTGTTGTATACATTTAAGTGTACAAGACTTGAAGGCAACATCTCTTCTATATCTTTTTGATTAAAAGTTCCCGATAGGTTTTTTATGTCTACAGTGTAATTGTTGGGGTAATTGTATCTTAAATCGCTTATTATTTCAAACAAACCTTCGTTGCCATTTCTATTGTGCAACACAAAATTGGGTATTAAGTGGGTGTAGCGATAAAAAAAGTTCTTTTTTAGTGTCTCAACATACATTCGCATGTATATTTCAGCATCATATTCTTCAACTACTTCGGAGTATGATTCGGCAGCTTTCATAGATTTCTCCATAATAGTGTCTATCGACTCTTCTTGTTGCGCAAAGGTTTTAAAATTTGTTGAGAGCAACAATATAAAAATGTATAGTATTACTTTCTTCATTTTGTGTAGTTGTAGTTGGCACAAACTTACTAGTTTTATTTAATATTGAAACGTTTTTTTTGAAAAAAGTATTCATAAGTAGCGTACAATTATGAGTATAACCATAAGTTTCTTATAATTGTTTGATTTTAAATATAGTCAAATGTTGTAGATTACGAGAAGTTTTCTTTATTTTTGTGTTTTAGAACAATGTTCTATAACATACACTTCGTAAATAATGAGAAACAGTGAGAAGAATAAGCTAATAGATATTTCGGCCTCGCCAACTGATATTTGGAGGGTTTTGAATGACAGGGAGCACAAATTGCTACGAGAAAACGCACGTTTTGTACATCTTAAAAAAAACGAGATTGTATATTACGAGAATGACAAGCCCAGAGATTTGATGTGTTTGCTAAAAGGTAAAATAAAAATATACAAAGAAGGCGTAGGTGGTCGTAGTCAGATTGTGAGAATGGTACGTCCAGTTCAGTATTTTGGATATCGTGCCTATTTTGCACAAGAGCCTTATGTTACAACAGCCGCTGCTTTTGAGTCTTCTAAAGTTTGTTTGATATCTATGAAGATTGTTGAGCATATTTTAAAAAACAATGGATCGTTGGCAATGTTTCTTATTCAGTTGCTATCGATTGATTTAGGTGTGTCTGATAAGCGCGTAGTAAATCTTACGCAAAAACATATAAGAGGTAGGCTTGCAGAATCTCTTATCTTTCTGAAGGAAAATTATGGTCTGGAGGAAGATGGAGCTACAATTGGTATTTATTTGGCGCGAGAAGATTTGGCCAATCTATCTAACATGACAACTTCAAATGCTATTCGCACACTCTCTATTTTCGAAAATGAAAGAATAATAGCTTTAGATGGTCGTAAAATAAAGATTATAGATGAGGAGCGACTAGAAAAGATTAGTCGCATTGGTTAGCACCACTTATCTGACAATATTATCTACTTTTTAATTTATAAGTCTAAACATTTTAATTTTTATGGTTATTTTTTGAAGGCATCCATTATCTTTGTGAGAAATTAAATAATTGGCAATGATTAAACATATATTCGACTTAGTATTCTCATCACTATACAAGCCAATAGATGCTTTTATTGAAAAGCCGTGGGAAAAACAGCTGCAAACGTTTGACTATATTATAAAGCACGGACGACGTACTTACTTTGGCGACAAGAATAACTTTGGCCAAATAAAAACTCCAGAAGACTTTAAAAAACACGTGCCAATAATGGGGTACGATGATTTAAAGCCTTATTTAGATATTATAATAAACGAAAGAAAAAACAATGTTCTTTGGGATACTCCGGTTAAATGGTTTGCAATGTCGTCGGGTACTACCAATGACAAAAGTAAATATATACCTGTAACAAAGGAGTCGTTAAAGAACTGTCATTACAGAGGTGGATATCACATGCTTGCTTTGTATGCAAAGCATTTTCCCGAAAATAGATATATGCTTGGTAAATCTCTTGTTTTGGGCGGAAGCCAACAAGTGAATACAATAGGCCAAGGTATTTTTACAGGCGATGTTTCTTCTATATTGGTTAAAAACCTACCTTGGTGGGCAAAAAGAAGGCGTACACCCGAAGAAATATCATTGATTCCTGAATGGGATGTAAAGCTACAAGCACTTACCGATTATGCAATTAATCAAGATATTCGGTCTTTTGTAGGTGTGCCATCTTGGATGCTTGTATTGTTGAAAAAAATAACAAAAGATACAGGTAAAAGTATATCTGATATTTGGCCAAACTTGGAGGTGTTTTTTCATGGGGGTGTTAGTTTTGTGCCCTATCGAGAGCAGTACGATAAATTAATAACATCTCCAACAATGAATTATTGGGAGACTTATAATGCTTCGGAGGGATTTTTTGGAATTCAATATACTCCCAATTCATCAGATTTATTGTTGCTGTTGGACAATGAAGTCTTCTACGAATTTATTCCAAACGGACAGTGGGAGTTAGAAAACCCTGAAACCTTAACTTTAAATGAAGTTGAGGTAGGAATAAAATACGCTATCCTTATATCAACTAGTGGAGGATTGTGGCGTTACCTAATAGGCGATACAATTGAATTTACTTCTTTAGAACCTCATCTTTTTAAAATTGCTGGTAGAACTAAGCATTTTATAAATGCCTTTGGTGAAGAGTTGATGATAGACAACGCCGAAAGTGCACTTATTGAGGCTTGTAAGGTAACTGGTGCAAAAATGACTGAATATACTGCAGCACCCGTCTTTTTTGACGATAACAACAATGGCGCTCACGAATGGTTAATTGAATTTGAAACTCCTCCATCTGATATGGAATTGTTTAGAAAGGCGTTAGACACTTCGCTTAAGTCTCTAAATTCTGATTATGAGGCAAAACGTTCTTTTGGGCTATCATTACGAATGCCTATAGTGAAAGCATTGCCACGTAATTTCTTTTACAAATGGATGGAATCTAGAGAAAAGATGGGTGGACAAAATAAAGTGCCTCGATTAGCCAATAATCGCGAATATGTGGATA
>CAZBVD010000193.1:0-1596 GCA_964495235.1 uncultured Dysgonomonadaceae bacterium
CCCGATATAAAGTCTATTACAGCTTGCACTCTTTCTGTTATGCTATGGGCATACATATTGTATTGCTCAGGTACTCGGTTGAGCAATATGATAGAGTAGGCGTGTGTGGGATTTTGTATGGCATCAATAAAGCGTTCCAGCAGCGACCCTATGATATGATATCCTGCCAATTCTATATCCAACACTTCTTTTGAACGGTATATGGTTTTTATTGCAAACTGGGTACATTCTTTATAAGCTTTTAGAGGAGTGGCCGATATATTATTGATTAATGTACCTTGGAATGTGCCTTTAAGTATTTTCTCTTCGTTTCTTAGAAACACTTCGGCACACTCTTCTACCAATTGCCCAATGATGCTCGATCTGAGGTAACTAATTTTCTCATTGACATCGTCCACAAAATTTAGGTTCTTTGTTACTCTCTCCAATCTTTTGCCTTCGAAAAATTGAATGAGTAATTCAATTGTTTTTTCTGTAGACTGCAAGTTTAGTTTGTGGGCATCTTCAATGTCCATTATTTGATAGCAAATATCATCGGCAGCTTCAACAAGATATACCAATGGGTAGCGTGCAAACTGTAGTGGCTCACTTTTTAGTTGCTGTATGCCAAGGTCGTTAGCAATTTTAAGGTAGCTCTCTTCTTCAGAGGCAAAGAAGCCAAACTTCTGTTTATTACCACTTAACTCCGATGAGTAGGGGTATTTTACAATTGATGCTAGGGTAGAGTAGGTCATAACAAAACCTCCTGGTCGGCGTCCAACAAACTGATGGGTGAGCAAACGTATAGCATTTGCATTACCTTCAAAGCGGGTAAAGTCTGTCCAGCGACCACCATCTTTTTCTACTTCTTCCTTTAATTCTTGTCCTTTTCCTTCAGAAAAGAATGTGCCAATGGCTTTTTCGCCTGAGTGTCCAAAAGGAGGGTTACCCAAGTCGTGCGCCAAACATGCTGCTGATACAATATCGCCCATCTCTTCAAAGTGTGCTTCGCTATCTGGATACTTCTTTCTGAGGGTTTTGCCTATATTATTACCAATAGAGCGTCCCACACTTGCTACCTCTAAGCTGTGAGTAAGACGGTTGTGCACAAATATGCTTCCTGGCAACGGAAACACTTGTGTTTTGTTTTGCAGGCGGCGAAAGGGTGATGAAAATATAAGTCTATCATAGTCGCGTTGATATTCTGTTCTGTCGTGACTGCGTTGGTTGTAATAATCTTCCATGCCAAAGCGCTTGGTAGATAGTAGTTTTGTCCACTGCATACTATATTGTGTTGTTTTTGGTTATTTTGGGTTTTTATTATTTGATACTTTTTCAACAAAGATACTTAAGTAATTGAGAGTTGAAAATTGAAAATACTGTGAGTGACTTATGGGATAGTGTCAATTGTCAGTTATTTAAATTCTGCCGTATGGTTTCTTTCTTCTCAACTCATCCAACTATGTTGTGCACTCTTTTACCACTCTTTACAGCTCATACAACCAGGTTATTTATCTTCTCTTCACTCCTTACAAATCATCTTATTATGTTAATTGCTCTTTCTACAGTCTATATAAAGAATCCTACACGTCAGTTACCTTTTCTACAGTCTTTACA
>CAZBVD010000193.1:1696-3997 GCA_964495235.1 uncultured Dysgonomonadaceae bacterium
TACAGTCTGGATAAGGAATCCTACACGTAGGAAATCTTATAAAAACTCTATATTTTCAATCCTACACGTAGGATTTCGCATCTATACTCTATTTTTTCAATCCTACACGTACGATTTTGCATCTATACTCTATTTTTTCAATCCTACACGTACGATTTTGCATCTAAACTCTATATTTAGCGTCCTACGCGTAGGAAATGTCATCACCTGTACTAAAAGAGCACTCAATGGGCATAAATGGTTGTAAATTGATAATAAACAGCCTCGTAATAAACAAAACTGTTAGAAGCAGTGTTTTCGTCCATTTTCTTCTAACTGTTGCTTCCTCTTTTTAAGCTGTAAGGTGAGAAGATGACTTTTTGTGAAGCAGCATAAATAATAGCGAGATATTATTTGTTTTCGGATGGGCTGTAAGAAAATATTAACCACAAAATGTCTGAACCATGATTTAAAAAGATAAGAATAATGGTTAATAATCAATGACTCTACTAATGTATAACAGTTGTAGTTAAAATATTTAGATTAAGGGCCAAAGGGTTGTCATATTTCAGCCCGAGGTTAAGTTTCAACTTTCACTTTTCAATTACTCAAAAGCTTTCCTGGGTAGTATGGAGCTCCTGCTCCATGTATTATTGTGCGAAGCAGGAGCTTCGAACCTCCCAGGAGGAATCCATTTCCATTTCTCATTGACGTACTTCAAAGATGCAAATATTCTTTTCTTCTTATATCTGTCTTGTGTTCCGAATTTTAATTTTTTATGTGCAATCATGCGCTATCTTCTTACAAATGGCTTAAATTTGTATCTAAAATAATAATACAGATGGCAGATGCGATAAAACATGAATGTGGTATAGCTTTGATTAGACTATTAAAGCCCCTATCATTCTATAAACAAAAATACGGTACATGGAAGTATGGGTTGAATAAACTCTACCTCTTGATGGAAAAACAACACAATCGTGGACAAGAAGGTGCAGGACTGGCTGCAGTGAAGCTGAATCCATATCCTGGTAGCGAGTTTATTTTTCGTGAGCGTGCACTTGGTTCGGGTGCTATATCCGAAGTTTTTGGTAATGTACACAAAGCATTGAGCCAGTATCCTAGCGATAAATTAGAGGATGTTGATTTTGCTAAAAGAAATGTGCCTTATGCCGGAGAACTCCTTTTAGGGCATTTGCGTTATAGCACCACGGGTAGAACTTCTATTTCTTATGTGCATCCGTTTTTGAGAAGAAACAACTGGGCATCGCGCAACTTGGCGCTTGCAGGAAACTTTAATATGACCAATGTGGATGAGATGTTTCATCATCTTTTGTCGGAAGGACAGCATCCACGAGATTTTGCAGATACGTTTGTAATGCTAGAACTTATAGGGCACTATCTTGATAGAGAGGTGCAATATCAGTATGATAAATACAAAGATGATTATACCGATGGTCACCAGTTGAGCAATAAAATTGAGCAAGAGCTTGATATACCTTATTTGCTGAAACGTGCATCTAAGCTCTGGGACGGCGGTTATGTGTTGAGCGGATTGATTGGTAGTGGCGACTCGTTTACCATGCGCGACCCATGGGGTATAAGGACCGCTTTTTACTATATAGACAATGAAGTGGCGGTGGTTGCCTCTGAGCGACCTGTTATTCAAACTGCTTTTAACCTAAAGATAGAAGATATAAAAGAACTACAACCCGGGCAGGCATTGGTGTTGAAAAAAGATGGTTCTTGGTATCTGTCTCAAATTATAGAGCCAAAGAAAGTAACGCCTTGTTCTTTTGAGCGTATTTATTTTTCTCGCGGTTCTGATTATGATATCTATCGTGAGAGAAAGAAACTAGGCGAACTTTTGATACCTAGAATTATTGATATCATCGATAACGATTTTGACAACACCGTTTTTTCATTTATCCCTAACACTGCTGAGGTAGCATACCTAGGAATGATAGAAGGATTAGAAAATCATTTTAATCATGAACGTGCAGTGTTAATTTCTGAGAATTGTTCAGCATTGTCTAAAGATGAGATTGAGGAGATATTGTCTAAACGTGTGAGAGGAGAAAAAGTAGCCATAAAAGATATTAAGCTACGCACCTTTATTGCACAAGGCAATACAAGAGACGATTTGGCAGCTCACGTATACGACATTACTTATGGCTCGTTGAGGCGCAATAAAGATTCTTTGGTTATTATTGATGATAGTATTGTGCGCGGTACAACTTTGAAGCAAAGTATCCTCAAAATTCTTGATAGACTAGACCCTGTTAAGATTGTAGTTGTGTCTTCGTCGCCACAAATAAGATA
>CAZBVD010000194.1:0-3948 GCA_964495235.1 uncultured Dysgonomonadaceae bacterium
CCAATCTTGTGTCAAAGGATTTGACATTTATCTCATAATTTTGCAATCTTTCGTCTATGGATTCAACATTTAAGTCTTCTTTTTGCAATCTTTCGTCGATGGATTCGACATTTAAGTCTTCTTTTTGCAAATCTTGTGTTGTGGATTTTAACATTAATTCATGCATTTTCAATCTTGCAGCGTAGATTTCAATATTATCGCATTGTTTTTTCAGTGTGTTGGTGTATATGGCTGGTCAATAGTGTTAATGTAATCAGATATCTAGCACGCTCCCACACTAATCTTTCGTGCTTATTGATTTGATAAAATCAATAAGCAATGATGTTTGGATAATGCATTTTCTTTGCCTAGAGCGGAAGCTTCACACGCCTCTCAGCAAGCTGCAGATATAAATAAATGACCACAACCCCGCAACAAAGTAGTTAAACGCGAATACACATGGTGTAAACCCATGATAGTCAGTATGCAAATACCCGTCAGCTCTGCTAAGGGTTTCAACTTCAACAATAGAATTCACCTGCGCACCCCGCATTTACCTTTAATAATTATTTTTCATACCTATTCCATTTTTTTGCTTCGCAACATCCTCCACATCAATTACTCTTTCAACACTCTTTACAAAGCATCCTACACATAAGAAGGTATTTATACAATCTCACTGAACTATCCTACTCGTTGCCCATCTCATATACAATCTCACTGAGCCATTGTACCAGTCGCCCAGCTAATTGTTAATGTTTACAAAGCATTCTACACGTCCGTTACCTTTTCTACAGTCTTTAAAACAAATCCTACACGTCCGTTACCTTTTCTACACTCTTTCAAAACAATCCTACACGTCAGTCATCTTTTCTATAGTCTTTCAAAGAAATCCTACGCGTCGGCCACGTTTTCTACAATCTTTGAAAGGAAACCTACACGTAGGAAATTACCTGGTAACTCTATTTTTTTAATCCTAAACGTAGGATTTTGCATTTATAAGCTATATTTTCAATCCTACCTGTTGGATTTTGCATCTATACTCTGTATTTTCAATCTACCACGGTAGATTTCTCATCTATACTCTGTTTTTTCAATCCTACATGTAGGATTCAGCATTTATACTCTATTTTTTCAATCCCACACGTAGGATGTTGTATCTAAACTCTAAATTTCTCATCCTACGTGTAGGATTTGGCATCTAAACTCTTTAAATGACGGCCTACGTGTAGGATTTGTTACCTCAACAATCAAAAGAGTGCCCAATGAGCACAAAAGCTTATAAACTGAAATTATATAACCCCTTAAAACGAAGAACTGTTATAAGGGGTGTTTTGTGCTCTTGGTCTGCGGTGGATGAGGCAATTGCACAAAAGTTAAACGAGACAATGTGTGCGATGATGCCTTCACAACCTGATTATGATTTTGTAACAATAATTTTGATTTGTCAAGGCCGTGAAAATTATGTTTTGTATATTTGAGGTGCAATATAAAATAACAAACTACTCCTTCAGAAGGCTCGTGCGGATATTTATAGTCCTGGTATACTGAGAATGATATAGATTAGACACAAGTTATATATGATAGAAGTGAATGTTTTGGCAAAGAGGCTACATGTGGTGCTGTTTTGGATAAAGAATAGATAGAAATTTATAGAAATGGCAGTGTTGTTAGCGATAATTACACAGCGCCATATCATTATTCTGACGAAAGCTATACCGAAAAAGAATTGGGAGATATGTATCTTGCTACATTTGGTGATTTTATAGATGCTGAATGGAATGTTGATTGAGGTTTTAATTAAATTAAACTGTGCTTTTTTACAAGTTTATAAATCAAACAAAAATAACCCAATGCATAAAAGTTATTTCTCGCGCCGATTTATCTTTGTACCACCTGACAAAGATAAATAAAGCCAACTGGCTTTATTTGTAATCGGCGTGCTTCGAACCAGAGATAACAAGCAGTGAAAAGAAGAATATCGTTACGCGATGTGGAATAATGCACATCGTTAAAATCTCCGATTTTATTCCTTGGAGCAGGCTGTTTTCAAATGCGCGCGAGCGCCAGAGTAGAAGGATTGAAAAGCACACTAATAGTTGAACAACAACAAGAGCTTTTTGAGACCTCTAAGCAAAACATTGGTCTATACATAGCATTGATAAAGGAAGAGAGAGACACTAGCAAACAGAATCAAAAAAAGAAAAATAGAAAAATAGAAAAATAGAAAAATAGAAGACCAAGAATAACCGATAATAAACACAAACTATGATTATTCACCCCGACACACCTAATAGAAAACCCATTGAACAGAAAGTTCGCGAGTTAATCTTAAAGAAACTCTACGTAAAAGTAGATGATGAATTAATCTTCATTGATAAAGAAGATTTTGTAGAATTAATTCTGACCGATGTAATAACAATTGCAAAAGCAGATTTAGATATTGATGATGCTTTGGAAATAGCATTGCAGGAACAAGAGAGATATCAATCAGTCCCCGATACTAAAAGAATGGAATTGGAGGAAACGCTAATCCAGTTTGAAGTGGAGATTGATGCTTATCAAGTTTATTTAGAAGGCTTAGAGGAAAATATTAGTGAAGAGGAAATCTTTTTTGAAGTATTGCTTATTCTTAATTCCGAAACCGAACTTGTTGATAAAAGGCTTCACGAATTAATGATGCAATCGCTTGCAAGAAGGGTTTCGGAAGAGGATGCTAAGTCGGCCAATATTGATAGGTGGGGAATGATAGATGTTTTTGCAAATCAAGTGAAGCTTATTGCATCTAACGAAACCATTGATGAGGCTGTTGAAGAGGCGTATTGGGAGTTTGAAGACTATCCTAAAAAGCACTTAGTGAAAAAAGAGTCGATAAAAGATAGTCTTGTACGCTTTGCTCCATTTGCCAAAGACGAAATAAATGCTTATAAATTTGCATTATCGTTGCAAGAGCAAGATGCGGAAATCCCTATGATATTAGGAACAGTAAGGCAGTTGCTAGGGCTTGAGGATTAGGAGGGAATATCACCAGCTTTCACAGATATAAATAATATTAGGATGTTTCTCTTTTGAGAAAAACAACTATGCAATAAAAACGAGCATTAGTATAGAGTTTAAATAATACATTTGCGCAATAAGCATTATCAGGCTGACATATTGTCGCCCATCGATAACACTAAAACAGTCACAAACAGGTGTTTGCGTTAACAAGAGGGTTTTGGCACATAATTTGTACTTTTATTAGTAAATAAAAAAATGATCAGTTATGAAAGAGAATTTTAATAGTATTATCAATGGCAATGAGCCAGTATTGGTAGATTTTCATGCAACATGGTGCGGACCATGCAAAGCGCAAGCTCCTATTCTGAAAGAGTTGGCTCCTGAAATTAAAGGGAAGGCTAGAATAATTAAAATAGATGTGGATAAAAATCAAACGCTTGCTATGAACTATCAGGTGAGGAGTGTGCCTACACTTATTTTGTTTAAAAACGGACAACAGATTTGGCGTCACTCGGGTGTGGCTTCAAAGCAGGAGCTGTTGGGTGTGATGAAGCAGCATATGTAGTAGTAACCCGCCACTGAAAACCCATCTGCGCAAACGTTAAGGAAAAAATAAAACAGAAAGGCAACTGATTAATCAACCAGTTGCCTTTCTGTTTTATAGGGTATTGTAACTTATTGGGGAAAGTAGAAAATAAAGTATCACGTAATCATTATTAAATGTCCATTATCATTGCTCACCCATTGATAATTAATAATTACTCTATGGCTATATCTTATCTAACGCTTGTGTTAAATCTGCAATAATATCATTGGCATTTTCTATCCCCACAGAGAGACGAATAAGCTCTGGGTTGATACCCGCCACACGTAATTCTTCGTCGCTTAACTGTCTATGGGTGTGGCTTGCTGGATGCAAAATACAACTTTTAGAAAAAGCTACATGCGTTACAATATCTACAAGTTTCA